>CAXICE010000016.1:0-15362 GCA_964022045.1 uncultured Polaribacter sp.
TCCCAATGTTTGTCAGTCATTTCTATTTCTTGCTCTTTTGCAATTTCTCTTCCAATCTCTTTTGTCCATTGAGTAAAGTCTGTTAAATAACCTTCTTCATTAATTTTAATGATTGAATCTAAATATGTTTTTTCCATTTTTTATACTTTTTGATTGATATTTTATTGATCTATTTTTTTTCCTTTTTTACTCATTGTTGCAGAAACAAACGGAATGTGAATTCCTTTAATAAGCATGTTCCAGTAAATCCACCTAAAAGCCATTTTTCCCATATGATTTGTTCTGCTTTCTTTAAGTAATTTTAATGGACCAATTCCTGGAAAAGGAAAAGTTCCTTCAACCGGTTCTGTGGTATAATTAAAATCAATTAATAAAGCTTTTCCATTACCTGTTTCTACAAAACAATTTGCATGTCCATCAAATTCTTCTTTTAATTCTTTTCCTTCAATAAACCGTAAAATATTTTCAGTTAAAATTTCAGCCTCAAAATGAGCTACAGAACCTGCTTTTGAAGCTGGTAAATTTGTACAATCTCCGATAGCGAAAATATTATCGTTACCAATTGTTTGTAATGTTGTTTTATTAGTAGGAATGTAGTTTAAATCATCGCCTAAACCAGAGCGTTCTAATAAAGAATCTCCCATGTTTGTTGGAACAGTTACTAATAAATCATAATCAACTTCAGTGTCAGCATAATCAATTATTTTATTATTTTCATAATCAACACGTTCAATATTAAAATCTGTAACTTCTTTAATCCCTTTTTCCTCTAATAAATAATGCAATGCTTTTGTTGCTTTTGGTTTCGTAAAAGCACCATCTAAAGGAGTTACAAAAGTAATTTCTACTTTATCTCTCATTCCTTTATTTTTGAAGTATGAATCTGCTAAAAAAGCAAACTCTAAAGGAGCAACAGGGCATTTTATTGGCATTTCAGTAATATGAACAACAAGTTTTCCGCCTTCCCATTCTCGCAGTTTATTTCGTAAAGCTTTAGCGCCGTCATAAGTGTAGAAATCAAATATGTTTTTGTACCACATTGGACCATTCATTCCTTCAATTTCTTCTGGAGCAATATCTGTTCCTGTTGCTACAATTAAGATGTCATAATTCAAATTTTCTCCATTATTTAGAGTAACTATGTTTTCTTCTGATTTAATTAAATGAATTTTCTCTTGAATATAATTTACACTTTTTGGGATGAATTTCTTTCCATTTTTTTTCACCTGCTTTGAAGTGTAAATATCAAAAGGAAGAAATAAAAAACCTGGTTGGTAGTAATGCGTTTTATATTGATCAACAATAGTAATTTTCCATTCTTTTTCTGGTAATTTAGAAACTAAATGATTTGCCATCATTGTTCCTGAAGTACCAGCTCCTAATATGATTAGATTTTTCATGTTTGTTTGATTTCTGTTCAAAGATAAAATAGATATAAAGCTAAAATTATGATAAAAATCATGTATAATCCCTTGTGTAACAATAGTTACATATAAATTATAGAGCAGAAAAATGATTCTACTTTTAGTTTCGTTTATTTATTTTGAAAAGTATTATTTTTGATAGATTTTCAATTATTTTTATTATTCAATTTTAGATGAAACATTTTTTTACCATAATTTTTACATTTATCATAGCTTTAACTGTGAAATCTCAAAACAAAACAGCACTTCCATATTATGAAATTCCAACATCCGAAGAAAACTATACAGCTGCTGCAGTTGTTGGTAGAATGATCGATGGTTTAGGGTTTCGTTATTATTGGTCTACCTACGATTTAACGGACAAAGATTTACAATATAAGCCAAACGAAAAAGGAAGAACTACGCAAGAAACAATAACACATTTGTATGATTTATCAAACATGATGTTGGGTTTGACAAAAACAACATTTAAGCAAAATAAAGATAAAACTGAAATGACTTTTACAGAAATGAGAGAGCAAACTTTATTTAATTTTGAAGCCTTGAGTAAGAAAATAAAAGCAACAAAAGATTTATCAAGCTTATCAGTAATAAAAGATGGAGAAATTACAATTCCTTTTTTTAACGTGATAAATGGACCAATTGCTGATGCAATTTGGCATACAGGTCAAGTTGCAACCTTTAGGCGTTCTTCTGGAAATCCAATTAATTCAAAAATCAATCACTTTTCAGGAACGGTAAATAAGTAAAATGAAAATTCAACAAAAAATACAAGAACTTAGAGACGAATTGAATCAACATAATTACAATTATTATGTGTTGGATAATGCGTCAATTTCTGATTTCGATTTTGATATCAAACTCAAAGAATTAGAAAAGCTAGAAACAGATAATCCGCAGTTTTTTGATGCAAATTCTCCAACACAAAGAGTTGGAGGAGAAATCACTAAGAACTTTGAAACCGTTACACATAAAAACCGAATGTATTCTTTAGATAATTCGTATTCTAAAGAAGATTTATTGGATTGGGAAAAGCGAATTCAAAAAATGTTGGGAACGGATGATATTGAATATACCTGCGAATTAAAATACGATGGTGCATCCATCAACCTAACTTTTGAAAACGGACAATTTGTAAAAGCAGTAACACGTGGCGATGGTTTTCAAGGTGATGATGTAACCACAAATATTAAAACGATTCGCTCAATTCCTTTAAGTTTAAATTCAGACTTCGTTACCGATTTTGAAATGCGTGGAGAAATTATTTTACCGCTTGATGGTTTTTACAAAATGAATGAAGAGCGTGTTGCAAATGGTGAAGAAGCATATAGAAATCCAAGAAATACCGCAAGCGGAAGTTTAAAATTACAAGATAGCGGAGAAGTTGCAAAACGTCCGTTAGATTGTTTGTTGTATCAAGTTGTAACCTCAGAAAGAAAATATAAAACGCATTTTGAAAGTTTAGAAAACGCCAGAAAAGTCGGATTTAAAGTTCCAGAAACCATAGCTTTGGTAAAATCAATTGACGAAGTTTTTGATTTCGTAAATCATTGGGATGCTAAACGCCATGATTTGCCTTACGAAACAGACGGAATTGTCATAAAAGTAAATAATTTACAACAACAAGAAGAATTAGGTTACACAGCAAAAGCGCCGCGTTGGGCGATTGCCTACAAGTTTAAAGCAGAACAAGTTTCAACAATTTTAGAAGAGATTACCTATCAAGTAGGAAGAACTGGCGCGATTACACCAGTTGCAAATTTAGTTCCGGTTCAATTGGCTGGAACAACGGTAAAACGTGCTTCTTTGCATAATGCAGATCAAATTGAAAAGTTAGATATTCGTGTAAACGATACTGTTTTTGTAGAAAAAGGTGGAGAAATCATTCCAAAAATTATTGAGGTTGATTTTACCAAACGACCACAAAACTCTACGCCAACAATATATGCAACAAATTGTCCTGAATGTAATTCTGAATTGATTAGAACCGAAGGCGATGCAAAACATTATTGCCCAAATGAATTTGGTTGTGCGCCACAAATTACAGGAAGAATTCAGCATTTTATATCTAGAAAAGCCATGGATATTGATGGCTTAGGTGGAGAAACGGTTGATTTATTACGCAAAGAAGGATTGATTCAGAATTACGCAGATTTGTACGATTTAAAAGTAGAACAAGTTATTCCGTTAGAAAGAATGGCAGAAAAATCTGCACAGAATATGATTTCCGGAATTGAAAAGTCAAAAGAAATTCCGTTTGAAAAAGTATTGTTTGCATTAGGAATTCGTTTTGTTGGAGAAACCGTTGCAAAAAAGTTGGCAAAGCATTTTAAATCGATTGAGTTTTTAATGGCAGCCGATTTTGAAACGTTGATTTCTGTTGATGAAATTGGCGATAGAATTGCACAAAGTATCATTGATTTTTCGAATGATTTAGGAAATATCCAATTGATAAATCGCTTAAAAAATGTTGGCGTACAATTAGAAGTATCGGCAGAAAGTTTAGAAAATCAAACAGATAAATTACAAGGAAATATTTTTGTGGTTTCAGGAGTTTTTCATCAAATGAGTAGAAATGAACTCAAAAAAGCCATTGAAGATAATGGAGGAAAAGTAAGTTCATCCATTTCTAAAAAGACAAATTATATTGTTGCTGGCGATAATATGGGACCAAGTAAATTAACAAAAGCGCAAGATTTAGGGATTGCAATTATTTCTGAACAAGATTTTATAGATATGATTTCTTAAATGAAAGAAAAGATGTTATTGTAACATTTTTCATAGTTAATAGTCAAAAGATAAAGTCAATAAACTAAAATTTTACAAATGAAGAATCAAACTAAAATACTAATCCCGATAATTTTATTTTTTATAGCTGCTGTTGCAGATATTTATGGAATTATTTCTGCAAACGAAACTGTAAAAACAATAGCAAAACCAATGTTATTAACTTTGTTAGCTGTAGTGTATTTAGTCTCAGTTAAAAAGCCAATTTTCTGGTATGTATTAGGAATGTTTTTCTGTTTTGTTGGCGATGTTTTATTAATGTTTAATGGCGCTAATTTTTTTATGTATGGACTTTCTGCGTTCTTATTAGGTCACATAGTTTACATCAAAATAACTTCCAGTTTTTTACCAAGCGATTTAACGGTAAAAATGATTTCATCTGCGTTTCCGTTTGTAGTTTTTTTTACGATTTTAATGTATTTGATTTACCCAAATTTAGGAGAAATGTTAATTCCTGTTGCATTTTACGGAGTTACAATTTCTACTTTTGGTTCTGTGGCTTTATTGAATTATCGCAGCGAAAAATCAACTGAAAATTTATGGTTATTTATTGGCGCACTATTATTTATTTTATCGGATAGTTTAATTGCTTTAAATAAGTTTTACGAACCGAACGAAATTTATGGAGTTTCGATTATGATTACTTATATTTTAGCACAGTTCTTAATTTGTAAAGCAATGATTGTAAAGACAAATTATACAAAATAAAAAAGCGATTTTCATTGCTGAAAACCGCTAAAATTTGATAACAAATTTTGAACTTTTATTTTATAGATTATTTTCCAATAAATGGAATCTCTTTTTTGTTTTGAAGTAATAAAATTAAACCAGCTAAAAAGGTAATTGCAGAACCAGCAAATAAAACGCCACCATCATTATTATGCTCAATCCCTAAAATTGTAAAATGAGAAATTATTGCGCCGCCCATTAATCCAACAGTTAAAAAAGCTCCAAGCCAAGTTTTGTTTGGTGTAAATAGTAAAATAACAGCGATGAATTCTATAATGCCCGTTCCAACTCGCATTAAAGCTTCGTTTTCTCCAGCAAGTTTTGTGAACAAATCGATGCTTTCTTGAGCGCCAGAAAATTTATAGAATAATGTTTGCAACATAATGATTGCTGCAATCAATTTTAAAATAATCGGAATGTGTTTTTTCATCACCTAAAGATTTACAATTTTAGACGATGCTATTTAAAGTGCCTTACACTAAAATACTTTTTCCTTTGGATGTGATGTTTTTTTCTTCATCAAAATAAAAATCGATTCTACCAACATTTATACCGTAACAACCAACTTGATTTACCAATACATTTTTGTCATCAGCATTTTTAATAATTGTTGGTTTTGGTAAAAAAGTATGCGAATGTCCACCAATAATTAAGTCAATATCTTTAGTAGCTTTTGCTAAGTTTAAATCGCAAATTTTTGTTGGATTTCTTCTGCTATAATATCCTAAATGCGATAAACAAATAATTAAATCGCATTGTTCTTCTTCTTTTAAAATTCTGCTCATATCTTGAGAAATCTCAATAGGATCTAAATATTGAGTTTCTTTATACATTTTAGGACTTACCAAACCATCAAGTTTAATTCCTAAACCAAAAATTCCGATTTTAATTCCGTCTTTTTTAAAGATTTTATAAGGTTTTACATGCGTATCTAAAACCGTGTTTTTAAAATTATAATTAGCAGAAACAAAATCGAATTTTGCATTGGGTAATTGCTTGTATAAACCTTCAATAGAATTGTCAAAATCGTGATTTCCAATCGTTGCCAAATCGTACTTTAACATGCTCATCAACTTAAACTCTAATTCGCCACCAAAATAGTTGAAATACGGTGTTCCTTGAAAAATATCACCTGCATCTAATAATAAAGTATTTGGATTTTCTTTTCGAACATTTTCTACCAAAGTTGCTCTTCTGGCAACGCCACCTTTATTAGCATATCTGTAGTGAGAAGCCTCAAAAGGTTCTACATGACTGTGCGTGTCGTTGGTGTGTAAAATAGTAATATGTTTTTGCTTTTTTGTAGTAAAAGATGGTAATGTTAATCCGCCAATTGCTGTTAAAGAAGCTGCTGCCGATGTTTGCTGAATAAATTTTCTTCTTTCCATTTTTTATCTTTTAAATCGGTTGTCTAAAACGCTTTTTATAGTGTCTTTAGTTTTTAAATAATCCACAATAGCATCACGCATTTTATAATCGGTTTTTAAAATAGTTTTTGGATTTTTAAAAAAGTTCATATTATCGCCACCGCTTTGTAAATAATCGGTTGTAAGTACAAAATAGCTTTTATTCTGATCAAATTTTTTGCCGTTGATGTACATTTTGTAGCCATTTTTTGTAATGGTTAATTGTACATGTTTTGATAGTGGATGCGCTGTTTTATTTGTAATTAAATAAGTGATAAGCTCTTCTGTTTTTTCGCCAGATAATTCTACCACAACATACATGTTATCAAAAGGCATTAACTCAAAAGCATGTTTATTTGTGATGTTTCCAGCAGGAATTCCGGCTCTTATACCGCCATAATTAAACATAGCAAAATCAATGTTTTTTTGAGTTTCTTTATTAAAGATTGGGTTTGCTCTTTCGTACGATAAATCGGCGATTAAATTTCCCAAACTGCTTTCTAAATCGGCATCATTTCTAGTTAAATTTTTTGGAGTATAAGAAATTTTGGTATTAATTTCTTGAATCATTTTTTCTTTAAAAGGCGCAATGGTTTTTACAATGGCATCAACAGAGGTTAAAGTTGTGTCAATTGCGATTGTTTTTGCAGTTATTTTTGAGACTACAACCTTTTCTTTTTGACAAGAAAAAAGTAAAAAACTAAGAAAAAATGCAAAAGCAATTTTTTTTAATGTTGAGCGCATGATTTTTTAATTAAATTTGTGAAGAACGAATATACAATTTTGAAGATAGAATTCTATGCCTTTCGGTAAATTTAGAGCACAAACTTTGTTGAAGAAATTTGAAAAGGAATTAAATTTAATTCCAGAAACAAGAACGCCTAATTCTAAAGAAATTCATTCTGTTGCTATTTTAACAAATAACGATTTATTTGATGAGTTTGATATTGCAGAACATGTTAAAAATAGTATAGACTCTGTAAGAAACGTTCATATTTATAGTTATCGAAAATTTAAGAAGTCAGATGTAATAACTTACAAGCATTTTACAGAGAAAGACATTCATTGGACAGGTAAAATTAAAGATCCAAGCTTAGAAAGCTTTATATATAATCCGTTTGATTTGTTAATTGGTTATTTTGATAAGAAGAATTTATATTTAGAGTATTGTGCTTTAAAATCTAAAGCAACTTTTAAGATTGGTTTTTCTAAAGTAAATGATAAAATTTTTGATTTAGTAGTTTCTGAAGATCCAAAAAATATTGATAGTTTTATTACAATTATCAAAAAATATTTAAAGCTATTACATAAAATATAACATTGAGTTTTAAATTAAACAACTCAGTTTAATTCGTTGTATTTCTATTACTCTAACTTTTAAAACTTATTTTGTGATTGAAACTTCTAACGAAAGTTTTAAATTTGCCAAACACTTTAAATTTAAATACAATGCAAAAATTTGTTGGTACTGGAGTTGCTTTAGTTACGCCATTTACTTCTGATAAAAAGATTGATTTTGATGCACTAAAAAAATTAGTGACGTTTAATATTGAAAACGGAATTGATTACTTGGTTATTAACGGAACAACAGGAGAAAGTGCTACAATTACTGCAGATGAAAAGATAGCAATTATCAATGTAATTGCAGAGGTAAACCAGAATAGAGTTCCTTTAGTTTTAGGTGTTGGAGCTAATAATACAGCAACAGTAATTAATGAATTACAAACTGCAGATTTATCTAAAATTGACGCTATTTTATCGGTTGCGCCATATTATAGCAAACCAACTCAAGAAGGATTTTATCAGCATTTTAAAGCGATTTCTTTAGCAAGTCCAAAGCCAATTATTTTATACAATGTTCCTGGAAGAACATCAAAAAATATGGAGCCGTCAACAATTATTCGTTTGGCAAATGATTTTGAGAATGTTATAGCTGTAAAAGAAGCAGCAGGGAATATTCCGCAATATTTAGAATTGATTAAAAATAAACCCAACGATTTTTTAATTATTTCTGGTGATGATGATTTAGCATTAACCACAGTTTTAGCAGGTGGTTCTGGAGTTATCTCTGTAATTGGTCAAGCATATCCGAAGGAATTTTCTACATTAATCAATTTAGGATTAGCAGGAAAAAATACAGAAGCATATGCAATGCAATTCAAATTAATTGACATTATAAACTTAATTTTTAGAGAGAATAATCCGGCAGGAATAAAAACAGTTTTACAAGAATTAAATATTACTTCAGACGAAGTTCGTTTGCCTTTAGTGAAATCTACACCCGAAAACCAAAAAGAAATTGCTAATTTTGTAGAGAATTTCTAATAAAAAAAATCATGTTAACAAGTAAGATAGAAGCAGCATTAAATAAACAAGTAACCGTAGAAGCACAATCATCACAAATATATTTAGCTATGGCTTCTTGGGCTGAAAAACTAGGTTTTGAAGGTGTTTCTCAATTTATGTATGCGCATTCTGATGAAGAAAGAGAGCACATGTTAAAATTGATTAAGTTTATTAATGAACGTGGCGGACACGCAAAAGTTTCTCAGCTTTCTGCGCCACCAACAGAGTTTGGTTCTTTTAAAGACATGTTTCAATCTTTGTTTGACCATGAAGTAATGGTTTCTAAAAGTATTAACGATTTGGTTGATATTTCTTTACAAGAAAAAGATTACGCTACACATAACTTTTTACAGTGGTATGTTTCTGAGCAAATTGAAGAAGAAGCATTGGCAAGAAATATTTTAGATAAAATAAACCTAATTGGCGACGATAAAAGCGGGTTTTATTTGTTTGATAATGATATCAAGCAATTGATAACAAACGCAGCAAATACAGAGCTTTAACATTAACAAACTTTTAGTAAAAATATAAGAATCATTTAAGGGTTTTTATAGTTAATTGCGCTTAACAATTTTACAGTGTTAAAATCGTTTTAATAATCCATAATTAATCACTAATTTTGCCAAATGTTTAGAATGAAGAATTTAATATATTTTGCTTTTATAGGATTGCTATTCACATCTTGTAGTGAGTATCAAAAAGTATTGAATAAAGGTACTGTAGAGCAGCAATATGCTTTGGCTACAAAAATGTACGAAGCGAAAAAATATAACAAAGCATTAGATTTGTTTGAAAAAGTAACACCTACTTACGCTGGTAAACCACAAATGGAAAGAATTCAGTTTATGGTTGCACAATCTAGTTTTAATGTAAAAGATTATGATTTAGCAGGGTATTACTTTCAAAGATTTACACAAAGTTATCCTAAAAGCTCTAAAAAAGAAGAAGCCGCATTTTTATCTGCTTACAGTTACAAGTTAGCTTCTCCTGTTTATAGTTTAGAAGCAAGAGATACACATAAAGCATTAGAAGCTTTTCAATCATTTATAGATACGTATCCAAACTCTAAAAGAATTCCAGAAGCAAATAAATATTATCAAGAAATAAATTATAAGTTGCAAAAGAAAGCTTTTGAAATAGCAAAAGTATATTATACTACTGCAGATTATGATCCTGCTAGGAATTATACCGCAGCAATACAAGCTTTTGATAATTTACTAGAAGATTATCTTGGTTCTGATTTTAAAGAAGAAGCTTTATACTATAGACTAAAGGCGTCTCATGATTTAGCCTTAAGAAGTACTGATCAAAAAATAGCAGAAAGAATTAAGAATGCTATTAAAGCATACGAGAAATTAAAAAGAAACTTTCCTAAAACTAAATATTTAGAAGATTCTGACAAAATGTTAGCGAATTTAGAGGAAAAACAAAAGCAATTAATAAAAAGTTAATAATGGATTATAAAGAAACAAACGCACCAGTAACTACAATTACGTACGATAAAGATGCTATTGAAGCTCCAACAAACAATATTTATGAAGCTATAAATATTATTGCAAAAAGAGCTACGCAAATCAATGGTGACTTGAAGAAAGAATTATTAGATAAGTTAGACGAGTTTGCTACTTATAATGATAGTTTAGAAGAAGTTTTTGAAAACAAAGAGCAAATTGAGGTTTCAAAATTCTACGAAAAATTACCAAAGTCTACTGCAATTGCTGTAGAAGAATGGTTAAATGACAAAGTATATCACAGAACTCCAGAAAAAGAGTAATGTCTATTTTAAGCGGTAAAAAAGTTTTACTAGCAATTAGCGCTGGTATTGCCGCTTATAAAACGGCCAGTTTGGTTCGTTTATTTATAAAATCTGGCGCAGAAGTTAAAGTAATAATGACTCCTGCGTCTAAAGATTTTATCACTCCACTAACACTTTCTACACTTTCTAAAAATCCAGTTTCATCAACTTTTTATGATAAAGAAGATGAAAATGAAATGTGGAATAATCATGTTGATTTAGGTCTTTGGGCAGATTTAATGTTGATTGCACCAGCAACAGCAAATACCATGTCTAAAATGGCAAATGGGACTTGTGATAACTTATTATTAGCAACTTATTTATCGGCAAAATGTCCAGTGTATTTTGCACCTGCGATGGATTTAGATATGTATCAACATCCATCAACAAAAAAGTCGTTAGAAAAATTACAAAGTTTTGGTAACCTTTTAATTCCTGCTACAAGTGGCGAATTAGCAAGCGGATTAGTTGGCGAAGGAAGAATGGCAGAACCACAAGCTATTGTTTCTTTTATAGAAAAAGAAATGCTTTCTAAATTACCACTTCGTGGAAAAAGAGTATTAATTACTGCTGGACCAACGTATGAAGCAATTGATCCAGTTCGATTTATAGGCAATCATTCTTCTGGTAAAATGGGGTTTGAAATTGCAAAATCTGCTGCAAATTTAGGCGCGGAAGTGGTTTTAATTTCTGGTCCATCGAGTCAGCAAATACAACATTCTTTTATCAATAGAATAAATGTAACTTCTGCACAAGAAATGTATGAAGCAGCTCATAATGCGTTTGCAAATGTTGATATTGCTATTTTATCGGCTGCCGTTGCAGATTACAAACCAAAAAATGTTGCTGATCAGAAAATAAAAAAGACAGACAATTCGTTAGAGATTCAGCTAACACCAACAAAAGATATATTAGCTTCTTTAGGGGCGATAAAAAAACAACAGTTTTTAGTCGGATTTGCCTTAGAAACTAATAACGAAATTGAAAATGCAAAAGGAAAATTACAGCGAAAAAACTTAGACATGATTGTGCTAAACTCTTTACAAGATAAAGGCGCAGGATTTGCCAAAAACACCAATAAAGTAACCATTATTGATGCTGATTTAAATGAGAAACCATTTGAATTAAAATCAAAATCAGAAGTTGCTAAAGATATTATGAATGAAATTTTACAGAAAATAAATGCGTAAACAGATTGTTTTATTATTTGCTTTTTTTGCATTTACAACTACAAATGCTCAAGAAATAAATGCTTTAGTTACTGTGAATTCTGATCAAGTTTCTGGGTCTAACAAGCAAGTATTTACAACTTTACAAACTTCGTTAACAGAGTTTATCAATCAAACTAAGTGGACAAATAAAAACTTTAAACCACAAGAAAGAATAAATTGCGCATTTACAGTTACCATCAACAAACAAACAAATTCTAATCGTTTTGTAGCGGGGATCCAAATACAAGCTGCAAGACCTGTTTACGGAGCTTCATACACAACGCCAATTATAAATATTAGCGATTCAGATTTTAATTTTAAATACGATGAATTTCAACCATTAAATTACAACGAAAATTC
Source organism: uncultured Polaribacter sp. (assembly GCA_964022045.1). Classification (GTDB taxonomy): domain Bacteria; phylum Bacteroidota; class Bacteroidia; order Flavobacteriales; family Flavobacteriaceae; genus Polaribacter. The sequence continues at coordinate 12,059 of CAXICE010000016.1, forward strand.
TTTTGAATCGAATTTAATTTCTACAATTGTGTTTTATGTAAACGTAATTTTAGGCGTAGATGCAGATACATTTAAATTGAATGGTGGTGACAGTTATTATAAAAAAGCTAAAGAAGTAATGCTGTTGGCACAGCAAAGTGGTGGCTCTGGTTGGCAAGATCAAGTTGGGCAACAAAATCGATTTACATTGATTGATAATTTAACTTCTTCAAAATTAACTGCCTTTAAAAATATTGTCTATAATTATCACAGAAAAGGTTTAGATGTATTTTCTAGTGATAAAAATAGTGCGAAATCAACTATAGAAAAATCAGTTTTACAATTAGAAAACTTGCACAATAAAGTAATTGGAAATCACATTATCCGTTTTTTCTTAGACGCAAAAGCAGATGAAATAGCAACCATGTTTTCTGATGGACCAAGAACTAGCAATGCATCTAAAATGCAAAGTCTTTTGCAAAGAATTTCTCCAACAAATAACGATAAGTGGCAAAAAATTAAGTAATTTTAGATTTTAAAATCATTTACACTTGTTAGTATCAATTTCTATACAGAACTACGCGTTAATCAATCAGTTATCTATTGATTTTAATAATGGATTGTCTATTATTACTGGAGAAACTGGCGCTGGAAAATCTATTTTATTAGGTGCGTTGGGGTTGGTTTTAGGAAATAGAGCTGATATTGCTGCATTAAAAGATACTTCAAAAAAATGTGTTGTTGAAGCCGAATTGGCAATCTCAAATTACAATTTAGAAGCTTTTTTTACTTCGGTTGATTTAGATTACGAAGCACAAACTATTATCCGAAGAGAAATTTTACCTTCTGGAAAATCACGTGCTTTTGTAAATGATACACCCGTTAAACTAGCGGTTTTGAACGAATTAAAATCTAAGTTGATTGATGTGCATTCTCAGCATCAAACGTTAGCATTATCTGATGTAAATTTTCAATTTCATATCATTGATGTGTTGGCTAAAAATCAACAGAAATTAGCGTCTTATAAACGTGGATTGAAACAATTACAAGCTTTCAAAAAAGAACTACAAGAATTAGAAGCAAAACAACGTGAGGCAAATCAGCAATACGATTATAATCTACATTTATTTAACGAATTAAATGAAGCAAATTTAATTGCTGATGAACAGGAAAATCTTGAAGAGAAACTAGAGAAATTAAATAATGTTGAAGAAATTCAGCTGAATTTATCTGAAGCTGTACATCTTACTGTAGCTGAAGAAACAGGAATTCAGACTTTATTAAATACTCTTGAAAATAGATTGCAAAAAATAGCACCATTTTCTAAACAATACGAAGAGTTATCAAACCGAATTACCAGCGTAAAAATAGAAATTGATGATGTGGTTTCTGAGTTAGAAAATGCCAATGATTTGATTGATTCTAATCCAAATGAATTAGAAAAATTAAATGATAGATTGCAATTAATTTATAATTTACAGAAGAAACATTATGTAAATTCTATTCCTGAATTATTAGTGATTCAAGAAGAATTATCAGAGAAAGTTGGGCAAGTAGAAAATGCTGAAGAAATCATCAATCAAAAGCAATCGCAAATTGATGAGGTTTCTAAAAAACTAGATGAAGTTGCTGTTTTAATTTCTAATGCAAGGAATAAAATTCTTCCGAAATTAAAAAAAGAATTAGAGAGTTTATTATCAGAATTAGGAATGCCAGAAGCGCGTTTTTCGATTGAAATCTCTCAATCAGATTCTTTTTTATCAAACGGAAAAGACCATCTAGACTTTTTGTTTTCTGCAAATAAAGGCGGAAACTTTGGTGAACTTAAAAAAGTAGCATCTGGTGGAGAATTGTCTCGAATTATGTTGGCAATCAAAAAAATATTATCAGAAAACACACAATTACCTACCATAATTTTTGATGAAATAGATACCGGAGTTTCTGGTGAAATTTCAAATAAGATTGCAAAAATTATGCAGCAAATGTCGCAGCATATGCAAGTAATTACCATTACGCATTTGCCACAAATTGCGGCAAAAGGAAATCAACATTACAAAGTGTTTAAAGAAGATGTTGGCGGAATTACCACAACTAACTTAAAGCAATTGTCAGCAGATGAACGCATTGTTGAAATTGCTGAAATGTTAAGCGGAAAAAATATTTCTGATTCTGCAATTACACACGCAAAAGAATTATTAAATTAAGAATTTAAAGTAAACATATAACTATGTATAATTTATTAAAAGGAAAAAAAGGAATTATTTTCGGAGCGTTAAATGAACATTCAATCGCTTGGAAAGTAGCAGAGAGAGCTCATGAAGAAGGAGCGGAGTTTGTATTAACAAATGCTCCAATTGCAATGAGAATGGGAGAGTTGAATGCTTTGGCAGAAAAAACGGGTTCTCAAATTATTCCTGCAGATGCAACTTCGATGGAAGATTTAACCAACTTGGTTGAGAAATCTATAGAGATTTTAGGAGGAAAAATAGATTTTGTTTTACATTCAATTGGAATGTCAGTAAATGTACGCAAAGGACGTCACTATACAGATTCTAAATACGATTTTACAACCAAAGGTTGGGATGTTTCTGCGGTTTCATTTCATAAATTAATGAATGTATTATACAACAAAGAAGCGATGAACAAATGGGGAAGTGTAGTTGCATTAACTTATATGGCTGCGCAACGTGTTTTTCCAGATTATAACGATATGGCAGACAATAAGGCTTATTTAGAAAGTATTGCTCGTAGTTTTGGGTATTTCATGGGGCGTGATCAAAAAGTGCGTGTAAATACCATATCTCAGTCACCAACTCCAACAACAGCTGGTAGCGGAGTTAAAGGTTTTGATGGATTTATTAAATATGCTGATGAAATGTCTCCGTTAGGAAATGCAACTGCAGCTGACTGTGCAGATTATACTATTTCTATGTTCTCTGACTTAACAAAGAAGGTGACTCTACAAAATTTATTTCATGATGGAGGCTTTTCTAATATGGGAGTTAGTGATAAAGTGATGGATAAATTTACAGAAGAGTAAAAACTTTTAATTTATATTAAAAATGCAAACCATTTATGGTTTGCATTTTTTGTTTGTTGTCATTTTTGTAGATTCGTTAAAAATTATTTTTTGAAATTATCTTTTTCCATCATAATTCCTGTTTACAATCGTCCTAACGAAATTGACGAGTTATTAGAAAGTCTTACCAAACAAGATTTTTCTGACGATTTTGAAGTGTTGATTATAGAAGATGGTTCTGAAAACTCATCTGAAGAAATTGTAAAAAACTACGAAAATCAACTTGATTTAAGATATTTTTTCAAA
>CAXICE010000017.1:0-15331 GCA_964022045.1 uncultured Polaribacter sp.
TAAACCAAAATTCTGTAATCATGAAAAAAATTATAGTACTACTAACTTTTACATTGTCAGTTGTTTCTGGCGAATCACAAAACACAAGTAGTTTAATTACTAGTGAATTAGAGCTAATTAAACAAGAAAGCAACCTTGTTGGTTTTGGTGTGGCTATCGTAAATAAAGATAGCATCATTTATGCAAAGGGATTTGGGTATTCTAACAAAAAACTACAAACACCGTATACAACTACTACTGTTCAGCCTATTGCGTCAATCTCTAAAACATTACTCGGAATGGCCCTAATGAAAGCTCAAGAACTTGGTTTATTGCAACTTAATGATGCCATAAATACGTATTTACCTTTTAAAATTTATAACCCAAAATTCAAAGATGAACACATTACCATTAGACAATTGGCAAATCATACTTCTAGTGTTTTGGATACTGATTTTTATAATAGAATATATGTCTTTAAGGATAAAATACCTAATTTTTATAAGCACATTCCCGAAGATATACAGCAAAATGTGAAAGAAGAAATTCATCGTTTTAACAACAATAAAATGATGTTTACAGCACGCTTTATAAAAAACCAATACAGTATCGTAGGAAAATGGTACGCTCCTGAAAACTTTTCAAGCAATTTACCTGGAACTTCTTATAAATACAGTAATATGGGAGCCAATATTGCCGCATATATCATTGAGCTTGTAAGCGGCGATAGCTATACAGATTTTCTTCAAAAGCATATTTTAAACCCATTACAAATGGATGCCTCAGGTTGGCATTCAAAAAACAATCCGCTAAAAAATATGTCTACATTATATTGGCATGGTTATCCCATTCCAAATTATGAGTTTATCACCTATGGTGATGGTGGTTTTATGACAAATATTGAGGATTTTAGTAAGTTTTTGTCTACAATCATTAAGGGCTATAATGGAAATCAAAATGTTATAAAAGCTTCTAGCTATACAAAAATGTTCGAAGATACTAGTAATAAGCATTTTAAAAAAAATATATTCTGGAATATTGATAGTGAAAAGATAGGACATAGTGGTAATGATCCTGGTGTAATTACCCACGCCTATTTTTTAAGAAAATCCAATCATGGCATTATTGTATTTGCTAATACATCTGAGACTGAAAATGATATGGAATCGGTAAGAGATATTTACCGTACACTTTTAAAGTATAGTAATCAATTACAAAACTAATAAATGTTAAATTTAGGCGATAACGTTCATCAGGCACTTAAAGAAATAAAATCAATAGAGCATATTATGATTAATGCATACAGAATAGCTGAGTCATCAGAATTTTACACACCAATTAATAAAGAAAATTGGAAATAATAAAATTTATTATAAAACTAAAACCATGAACACATTAAAAATTAATAATCTAGAGCTTACCTATAAAAATGGACATCAGGCAATACAAAATATTTCGTTGGAGATTTCAAACGGAATGTTTGGGTTACTGGGACCAAATGGTGCTGGAAAATCCTCTTTAATGAAAACCATTGTTGGATTACAAAAGCCAACGTCTGGTAGTATTAATTTTAATGATGTTGATATTGTTAGCAACTCCGATTACATCAAAAAGAATTTAGGGTTTCTACCTCAAGACTTTGGAGTGTATCCTAAAGCAAGTGCTTATAATCTATTAAAACATATTGCTGTATTAAAAGGTTTGGGTAATAAAGTAGAACGCGAAACTCAAATTCGATATTTATTAGAGAAAGTTAACCTATGGGATTTTAGAAACAAAGAAGTGCATACATTTTCAGGTGGAATGAAACAACGCTTTGGCGTAGCACAGGCTTTATTAGGAAAACCAAAAATTGTTATTGTAGATGAGCCTACTGCTGGTCTGGATCCAGAAGAGCGTAACCGATTCAATATGTTATTAAGTGACATCAGTAATGAGGTTATTGTAATTCTATCTACTCATTTGGTTGAAGATGTAAAGAACCTATGTTCTGAAATGACCATAATGAATAAGGGACAGATTTTAAAAACAGGAAAACCTAAAGAGTTAATTTCTGAGCTAGAAAATAAAATTTGGTCAAAGTCTATTGAAAATGATGAACTGGAACATTATCAATCAAATTACCAAGTAATAAGCAAACAATTAATTGAACGTGTATTACATATCACTATTTTTTCTGAAACAAAACCTGAAGGTTTTGATGCTGTAACACCTTTACTTGAGCATGTGTATTTTAAAACACTTGCCTAAAACTATTAGATTATGAATGCAATATTTCAATACGAATTAAATCAAATCACAAAGCGATGGGCTGTATATCCAATGCTTTTAGCCATCATACTTTTAGGAGTTTTTTGTGGTAACAAATTCAATATGACTGCTGGTGAAGGTATATATCTAAACTCACCATACACAATAGGTTTTATGATGGGAATGTTTAGCCTTTCTATTATATTTTTTGCTATTTTATATTCAAATCAAATTTTATTTAAAGAATGGGATGCAAAGTTCGATTTGGTCATTTTTGCACTTCCTTTTTCCAAAATGAGCTATTTAAGTGGAAAGTTTTGGTTTTTTTACCTGAAAACATTCTTAAGTTTTGGTTTATTGATTTTAGGTTTTGTCATCGGTCAAAATTTGCGAACCGGAGAAGAAATGCAGATGGGTTTAAATGTATGGCATTATATATATCCGTTACTTATTTTTGGGCTACTTAACTCATTATTTGTTTGCAGCTTTTTATTTTTTATAGCTTATACAACACATAAAAAATTAATAGTAGTTATTGGAGGGCTATTGCTTTATGTACTGTACATGGTTTTATTGGTGTTTTCTAACTCTCCTTTTATGTCTGGAAGCTTACCACAATCTATAGAAACACAACAAATTTCTGCGATACTGGATCCTTTTGGTTTATCAGCATACTTTTTTGAAGCAAAATCATTTTCTGTTACTCAAAAAAATGATGGTATTGTACCACTAACTAATATGTTTTTATTAAATCGAGGGATGATTCTATTTATATCTGGTCTCTTTTTATGGGGCAGTTACAAACTGTTTTCATTTTCAAAAAAACAGAGTCACAAAGCTAAAAAGAAGATAAAAATCAATGCAATTAATACTTTAGTCAATTTTAAACCCATAAAAAAACCAAAGCAAAATTTTGGGAGTAAAATGGATTTTAAATCGGCATTATCCTTTACCAAGTTAGATTTAATTTACCTTTTTAAAAGCGTTGTTGTTGCTGCTATTTCCTTACTACTCCTATTTTTCATAGGAATGGAAATGTATGCAGATATTGATAAAGGTATACGACTGCCAGAAAAATATGCAACATCAGGACTCTTAGCTACTTCAATTTCATCAAACTTTCATTTATTTGGTTTAATGATTTTAGCCTATTTTGTAAATGATTTATATTGGAGAAGTCAAGCATCTAATTTCACTTTAATTGAAAAAAGTATCTATTTTTCGAAAAGTAAAATGATGGGGCATTTAATTTCATCAACAATACTGGTTTGTTTTTTTACAATGGTTCTTATTATTGAAGCTCTGATTTTTCAATTGAGTTATGGCTATTTTAATATTGATTGGAATGCCTATTTTGGTGTCTTTATTTTCAATGCAGTTCCTTTAATTTTATTTTCTGCCTTTTTATTATTAATAAATGATGCAATCAATAACCGATATGCTAGTTTAGGCGTTTCTACTATAAGCGTTTTTGCTTTGGCTAGTCCCTTATCAAATTATATTTTCTCTTATCCTCTACTACATATTTTTTCTGGTTATAATGGAAGTTATAGTGATTTTAATGGCTATGGAATCTATCTTTCTGCCTTCTCTCAACGCCTAATTTTTGGGTTAGGATTAGTAGCTTTACTTTGGTTGATAAATAGTTTTATAAAAACAAAAGTGTTAAATAAAAAGAAAACTCTCTTCACTTTAGTTTTTGTGGTTTTTGGCATTACCAGCGGTATCTTTTTCATGAAAGGTTATACACCTAAAGACAAAGATAAATTAATTTTAGAAGCTGTTAATTATGAAAAATCTTATAGAAAATATGAAACAGCACCACAGCCAACAATTACAGATATTACTACTCAAATTAACCTTTATCCGTCTAAGAATACCTATAAAATAAATGGAAGTTATGTTTTAAATAACCAAACCAACGAGGCCATTCATAAAGTTTTAATCAATTTTCATCCTGATTTGAAAATTGAATCAGCATTATTTAAAAGTGGCTTTGAAAAAATACAAATTGAAGAACATGTCACAGAAGTTAGTTTAGATAAACCATTACAGCCTAACGAAGAAGCTAGTTTAACTTTTAGTTTATCCTATAAATGGGTTGCAGTTAATGGACATCAATCCTTTAATGCTATTGTAAATAACGGTTCTTTTATGAGAATCAGTAATTATTATCCAATTTTTGGATATCAAAACGACAGAGAAATAGAGGATGCAGAGAAGCGTAGTAAGTTTGATTTGGGCAAAGCTTCAGAATTGAAAATTTTAGAAAGTCCAGAGGTGTTTAAAAATGATTTCATCAATTTAGAAATGACAATTTCTACTGAGAAAATTCAAACAGCTCTAGGTACTGGAGATTTAATAAAACAATGGTCTAAAAATAACCGAAATTATTTTACATACAGTGCTAAAAAAATTCCTTTCCGATTTGCATTAGCTTCTGCAAAATATAAATACAAATCCATAAAACACAATGGAATATCCATTAATATTTATTACGATAAAAAGCATTTTGAGAATGTAGAACACCTTATCAATAACGCTAAAATCACTCTTGATTATTGTATCGAAAACTTTGGAAAATACCCTTTCAAAACAATCAATTTTGTCGAAATCTCCGCTTTTACTTCAGGTTTTGCGGCAACTGCTTATCCATCTACAATATTTATGACTGAAGATATGATATTTCACACCAATCTTGAAGGCGATAAAAAACAAGATGTTATTAATGAATTGGCAGGACATGAGTTATCGCATCTTTGGTGGGGAACTAGTCAAATAAATCCAGATTATAGAGAAGGAGCTACCATGCTTACTGAAACTTTAGCGATGTACACCGAAATGATGTTATATAAAAAAATGCATGGTCATGAAAAAATGAAGGAACGTTTAGAAATTCATCAGCAGATTTATGATAATGAAAAAGGATTGTATGACAACCAACCACTTTATAAAGTAAAGCCAGGGTATTCGCACATAGCATACTCTAAAGGCGCATTAGTTATGGTTGAATTATCAGAATTAATAGGTGAAAATCAAATTAATTTGGCACTTAAAAACTTCCTTCTAAACAACCAATATCCTAAAAAACCAACATCTTTAGATTTACTTAAAGAACTTTACAAGGTTGCGCCAAACGATAGTATTAAATCTAAAATTGACGAACTATTTAAAGTGATTTAAATGAAATTAAAAAAATTAAAACTGTACACCAATCAATTAGAACCTGAATTGAAATTTTATTCAAAAACTTTAGGTTTTGAAATCTTAGAGCAGCACAGTAATTATTTTACAGTAAATGTTGGTTGGAGCGAATTGACATTTGAAAAATCTGAAAAAGAACATACATATCATTACTGTTTTTTAATTCCGTCTAATAAATTACACCAAGCTCTTGAATGGATAGAGAAACGAGTTAAAATTATTGATCTTGAGAATGGTAGTAGAAAGACTCAAAATTTTAAAACTTGGAATGCCGATTCTTTTTACTTTTATGATGCAAGCGGTAACGTTGCAGAGTTTATTGTTAGGTATGACTTAGCTAATGAAGTTAATGAAGATTTTGATATTTCAAAAGTTTTAGGAGTTAATGAAATTGGAATGCCAACAGCTAATGTTAAAAAGACAAATGACCAACTTCAAAAAGAATTGAAAACAGAATTTTGGAAAGGAGACTTGGAACGCTTTGGCACAAATGGCTCACAAGAAGGAATCTTCCTACTACCAAACTATAATATAAAGGATGTTTGGTTTCCAACTAATGTAAAAATAAAGCCTGAACCATTTGAAGCCATTATTGAAAATAAAAAAAAGAAATATCATTTAGCGTTTAGAAATGAAAAAATAAAAATAACTCCAAAATGATAACCATAAGAAAAGCAATACAGAAAGACGCAAAAGGGTTGTTCAATTTAATAAAAGAACTTGCTAAACATGAAAATCAACAACAATACCTTAAAACAGATTTAGACCAAATGACTGAATCAGCGTTTTCAAATGGTCAGCCTCCAAAATTCGAAGCTATCGTAGCGGAACACAAAGGTGTTTTAATAGGTTATGTTACTTATATGTGGAACTATTCTATTTGGAATGGAAGTACATACATGGCTATTGATGACCTGTTTGTATGTAACCAGTTTAGAGGAAAGAGTGTAGGACAAAAATTGATGCAGTATGCAAAAGACGTTTGTACTTCAAACAATATTGAACATATAAAATGGGAGGTTGAAAGCAATAACGAAAAAGCGATTCGTTTTTATAAAAAATTAGGTGCTGATATTTATAATAAGTCAATTGTAAAATGGAAAATAACAAGAAATACGGAATAGTCACAGGAAGCAGCAGAGGCATTGGATTAGCAACTGTTGAGTTATTAACAATACAAACAAATTTTAAGGTGATTGGTTCCTCTATCACAGGAAATAATCCAATAAATCATTCTAATTTTAAATCCTTAAAACTCGATTTATCCAGTAGTGGTTCTATTGACAAATTTGTTGAGAATTTAGAAGGCATAAAACTTGATTTTTTAATAAACAATGTAGGCGTATTATTAGAAAAATGGGATGCTTCCAATATTAATATGGAACAACTAAAAAAAACTTTTGATGTTAATGTTTTCGGAACCATCGAGTTGACCGAAAAACTATTAGCATTAATTAATCCCAATGCTCATATCATCAATATAACGTCTGATTGGGGTTCTTTTAGTGAACAGAATTTTGATGCCTTTCAGCCACATTACAAAATGTCTAAAACTGCTTTAAACATGTACACTAAAGTGTTAGCTAAACGATTAGAAATTAAGAACATAAAAGTATCCTCTCTAGATCCAGGATGGACACAAACTGATATGGGAGGAAAAATAGCTCCTCGATTACCTAAAGACGTAGCTGACGATATTTTAAATTTATTAAAATCGGATGTTGAAAGTGGGCAGTTTTGGCATCGAGGAAAAATTAGAGAATGGTAGTTAAACAATATATGTTTCTTAACCAAAGTCAAGAAGTGCCTTTTAATTTTACAATACTTTTGTGTCGTAATTAAATTCGCTGTAAACAAAGAAATACACCCCTTTAAGAATGGCAAAAAAGTGTTTAGAGATAAGACTAAAGAATTAAATTTAAAAAACGAATGATTTACATTTGCTAGGAACCAATGTCAAACAAAGTAACACATAAGCACTTATTTAGCAATCAATTACAAGCTAAAAAACGTCATTAAAACAACATCTAGCTTATGACTACAAATTATTTCTTTAGGAATAGTAAATCTGAAAATTGTAAAAGTGATTCAACGAGAAGAATAGTCCTTTCCCCCTCTAATATAAGGATAATTAGATGCTCTAGGATTTATTTCTAGAGCATTCTTCTCAGAAAATATTACTCATTTGCAATCCGTTTTCTTATTCTACTTAAAGATTCTGGTTTTACACCCAAATAACTCGCCAAATGATATTGTGGCACACGTTGTAATAAATCAGGTCTGGTTTTTAAAAGGTCTTTATAACGTTCTTCTGGGCTAGATGTTATAAACTTAGCTAAAGCTTCTTGTTGCTCACCAAAATCACTTTCCATAGACATTCTGCACAAAGTTTCATATTTGGGAACACGTTTAAACAATTCTTGCTCTTTGTCATAATTTAATACAGCTAGTCTAGAGTCTTCAACACATTCAAAATAGTGATTTGCAGGTGTTTTATTTTTATAGCTTTGTAATGAAGCAACAGACTCGTCTTCAACATAAAATTCTGTTGTACGCTCTTCTCCATCAATGATATAATATTTTCTAACACAACCATTAATAACAAAATAAGAATCTTTAGATATTTGCCCTTCTTTTAAAAGGCTTTCCCCTTTTTTAAATGTTTTAATCGGAATGCATTCTGCAAAGGCAGAAGCTTCTTCATTAGTAAGTTCAAGGTACCTAGAAATTAATGCTACAATTTCATTTTCCATGATGGAGATTTATTTTATAATAATGATACTAAAATAAAAAAGGTTTGAGAACTAACACAAACCTTTAAACAAAAAAGTAAAAAATTAACCTAAATGATATCAAAAAGCACCTCCAAAGACTTGCGTACCTTTTGCTGTCCGATAGTATGATCTTCAAGATGTCTGTATCCAATTGGAGCAATAACAGCAGCACTTAATCCTTGTTTGTCTAGACCTAAAATTTCATTGTAGGCTTCAGGCTCAAAACCTTCCATAGGGCAAGCATCTATTTTTAATTCAGCACAAGCATTTAAAAGATTTCCAAGTGCCAAATAGGTTTGCGACTTTAACCAGCTTGTTTTTTCTTCATCAGATTTTTCAGCTAATTTAGATTTTATAAAATCACCATAACCATTTAGCTGCTCCAAATCGAGGTTACGAGTTTCTGCTGTTTGCTTAATAAAAGCATCAATTGCTTCTGGAGTTGCATCTGTATAGTTACAGAATACAAACAGGTGAGATGCATCAGTAATTTGGCTTTGATTCCAAGAAACAGGTTTTAATTGGGCTCTAATTTCTAAATTTTCAATGATTAAAACCTTATACAATTGCAATCCATAAGACGAAACTGATAATTGTACTGCTTCTTGTAATTCATTAAGATTGTTTTTAGATACTTTCTTTGTAGTATCAAACTTTTTTGTGGCATAACGCCATTGTAAATTTTTTATTAATTCCATTTTTATTGTGTTTTTAGTTTATAGCTTTTCATTATAAAATCTTTTTGAAAACCGAGTTTTTCATACATACCCTCTGCAAGTTTTGAGGCTTGTAAAGTTGCTAAAGTTGCACCTTGTTGTTTAGACTTATCTAAAATAAAATACATTATTTCTTTGGCGTATCCGTTACCTCTCATATTTGAGGGCACACCTAAACTGTATATTCCAGCAATCTTATTTGTTTGATATAACTTTACGGTACCTACAGGAATATTATTGTTAAATGCTATATAGAAATTTACTTTATGCATATTCTTTACTACTAAATCTATACTGATAACATATCCAAAGGATTGTTTAAATATATCGCACCATATTTTAGCTTCATTTACATTGGTAACCAACGAGAAGCGCAATTTTGTTTTAACATCAAATGGTTTGGTGAGTTTTAATGACATTCCTGGTAATGATGATGCTAATTTGAAACCATTGTTTTTAATAAGATTCTTAGGGTCTGTTTTTTCTTCATATTCAAAATCAACAAATCTCATATTACATTGAGATGTTTCAACAAGCTCCTTAATGTTTGTTAAGAGTTTTGTTGTAAGTATTTGATTGGTCCAAATTCTATTTGGCCATTCCGATTTTTTTACTTGAGCATAGCTAATAGAACCATCACTAGCATAGCCATTAAAAGGTTGACTAACTGTAGCCCAAACACTTGTTAAATTATCTATGTTATTTTTAATGCGTTTCATAATCTTTATTTTGTATTTATAAGTACTATGCCAATTAACATTGCTAATGTTCCCATAAGTCGTTTTGTTGTTATAGGCTCAACTGGCAGATTAAGCCAACCATATTTACCGGCGATTAATGAAAAAACAAGCTGTCCACAAAGCCCAAGTGCAATCATTTTTGAGATGCCTATTTTAGGAATTACAAAAAAGTAAATAGAAATTCCTATTACGCTAAATAACCCTCCAATAAACCATAAATACCATGGTACTTGTACTGTTGTTAAAGATGATACATTGCCTTTTTCAAATAAGAACAAGAAAAGAATTCCAAAAATTACACTACTTACTGATGTTGAAATAACAGCAAGTATAGGTTGCTTCAAAATACTTCCTAACTGGGAGTTAAAACCAGCTTGAACAGCTAAAAAAACACCGCCTATTAATGCTAAAAGAGTTAATAGATAAAATTTCATATAAATTCTGTATTAATCCCATTTGTTATTAGTTGAAACAGCATATTTGCCTGCGCCTGTAAAAAACAAGGCAATACCAAACATCATGTAGATAAAAATTGGTCCAATTGCCCAACCTCCATTTTCATTTAGTTTTAGCAAGTTTGGCAATTGCACCATTAAAATGGCAACAAAGCAATTAATCGCAAAAACAAGTCCTGCTAATCTTGTTCTAAATCCTATAATAATAAGAATTGGTGCAATAATTTCTCCAACAAAAACACCATAATTAAGAATTGAAGGAAGTCCAAACTGATTAAGTAAACCTATAATAAAATCATTTCCAAATATTAATTTGGTGATGCCATAGATTAGCATTGTAAAAGCAATGCTTATCCTTAAAATTAAAAATCCTGTGTGTTGTTTTTTAGTCATAATGTGTATCATTTTAAAAGTTGTATTTTATAAATATTCCAAAGTTTTCGAGTGTTTTTTCTGCTTTTGTAAACTGATCTAGGTTTACGGCTATTCCTGTTATTAATTTGACTTTTTTAATTCCGAAGCGTAGTTGTTGAATACCTCTATCAAGAACTTTTAAATTAGTAGAAACAACCGCAAAGAAGTTTATATAACCCTGAATGTTTTTACTCAACATTGGAGTATAATTCAATATTATGTTTTGTTCTAAAGTAAATCCATTTTGATACGTACCTCCTACAGCATAACTAATCTTCAAGTATTCTGTATTATACTGGTATTGAGTTGATAATGTTGTAAATTTTCCTGGGTTTTTAATTCCAAAAGCAACATTGGCTTTAAAATGTTTGCTGAGGTCATAAGACAACATATTTCTTATAAGAAATATATTATCATCATCATTAGCATGCTCTGAATCAAATAAGGATATATTATTTATCGACCAGGAGTCATTAAGCCTATACCCAATATAATGCTGGTATGTAATAGAGCGATTACCTACTACCATTTCTGGAGAAAAACTAACATTTTGAGCGTTTGAAGCTAGTGCTCCAAATATGATAAAAATCAATAAATTTATTAATCGTAACATAACCCATACTTTTATTATATGGGACAAAATTAGAAAGAGACTAAAAGAAAAAACTTAAGATACCTTAAGAAGCGTATTTAAGAGTGTTTTTTTCTTAAATAGCTTAAAAATTCTGGAGTTACTCCAAGATAAGAAGCTATTATATATTGGGGCACACGTTGTTCTATATCGCGATACGTTTTTCTAAAACTATCATAGCGTTCATAAGCGTTATCACTCATACTATCTATAACACGTTCTTGAACTGCAACATAGGCATTTTGGATTTTTTTTCGAAAGAAGTTTGAGATTTCAGGCACTTCAATATAAAGCTTTTCTAATGCAACTCTAGGTATTTGTATCAGTAGTGTTTTTTCTAAAGCTTGTACATACATTCTAGATTTTTTTCTACTTAAATAACTGTATAAATCATTAATCCACCACTCTTCAATACCTAATTGCAAAGTATATTCTTGAGCGTTTTCATCCAAATAATAACTACGCATACAACCTTGAACAATAAAATTCATAGTATTAGCATTTGTGCCAGGTTCAATCAAAAATTCTTTTTTATTTAACTCTTTAAATATAAGAATGGATGATAATTTTTCAACACCAACCTCATCAAGAGTAACACTTTTATTGATGTGATTAATAAACGACTGAATATGTTGATTACGATTGTTCATATTGATAAAACTGTGAATGCTAAACTTGAATATATAAACATAAAAGATCCATGTTTCTTCTATTTGGTTTTTGTTCTTTCCTTCTAATTAAAACGAGCCTTTATACAATTGCAATATAGTTTAAATTTACTTTTTTTTGCGCCCTATTATAGAAGCTTCTATAAAAAGTGATCAATTTTAACTTAGAAAAAGACATTGTGTATAATCTAGTTTTTTAGCTTGAGAATTTATCTAACATGCATTTTTAAAACCTAAAAAATCTATGGTTCTAGTTCTATTCTAAAAAAACTCCAACTTTCACGAAAAAGCGTCTATAAAAACCTATAAGACAACATACTAATCACAAAACAACCTTGTTTTACACAAATATTACTGTACTCTTTACATAAATAAAAATACATCTTTTGGTTTAGTATAAAAATTTTTATATTTTTAAGAACACCCAATACCTTATTCTTTATGAATCATACAAGTTTAACAATTAACGCTTTAGACCAAAGTAAAGACGCTTTTTGGATCGTAAACCTTGATTTCCAATTGATTTATGCTAATAAAACTTACTTAAATACAATAAAAAAAATTACAGGTAGCACACAAGAACTTTACAAACCTGTATTTCTTCAAAATGATGCTGAAAAATGGAAGTCATACTATAAAAGAGCGTTTAACGGAGAATATTTCGAGGTAGAAAATCATTTTTATGACCCAAATTTACAAGAAAATAAACCTGGACAAACTACTTTTGAACCTTTAACAAATGATGATAATAAAATCTTTGCTGTTACTTGTAGGTGGAAAAATAAAACACCAATTATAAATCAAGAAACTAAAGCCAATCAACTATTAAATTATAATAAAACACAAGATAAAGAAACTCAAAAACTGGCTCAATTAGGAACTTGGTATTATGATGTTATTAACAAAGTATCTCATTGGTCAGATGAAACTTATAACATTTGGGGCTTAAACCCAAAGACCACGTCAATAGACCTTATAGATTATCAAAAAATTGTGCACCCTAAAGATTGGGAGCGTTTTAACGCTGTAATTGATAATGCAACTAAAAAAGGAATTCCATACAAAATGGAAATAGAACTCATAATGCCTGATGGTTCTAGCAAAATAATTAACACAGTAGGATCACCGGTTTTTGATAAAAATAATAAAATGATTGCGTTTAGAGGATCTACACAAGATATTTCTGATCTTAAAATTATTCTTAACGAACTAAGGGATGCCAAAGAAGAATTACAAAAAACCCAAAATGCCATTAACGAAGTTAGTAGATTAGCTAAAACTGGTTATTGGTCTTATAACAATACTTTACAAGCACTTACATGGTCAGACTATCTTTATCAATTATACAACTTAACACCAGAAGATGAGATTCTAAGTTACGAAGAAGCTTTTAGCTATTTTGATACACCTTCTCAAGAAAAAATTACTGAAGCAAGTAAAGAACTCTATAAAAATGGAACTCCTTATGATTTAGAACTAAGAATAGTTAATTCTAAAAACGAAGAAATTTGGATTAGAAATATAGTACAGCCTGTTTATAATAAACTCAAAAAAATTGTAGGTAAAAGAGGTATTATACAAAATATTACAGAAGAGAAAAACCTTCGAGAGTTGAATAAGGAAGTTGCTAAAATGGTTAAAATTGGTAGTTGGAGTGTTGATTTAGAAAAAAACACTGCTTTTTGGTCAGAACAAGTTCACGAATTACACGAGACAGATTCAAAATCTTATGTTCCTAACCTAGAAGAAGCTATTAATTTTTACAGAGAAGATTTTCGTCAATTGGTACAATCTGAAGTAGAAAACACTATTAAAACTGGTAAGCCATGGGATTTTGAAGCAGTAATTGTTACTACAAAGAAGAAGGAAATATGGATTCGTGCTATTGGTAATGCCGAATACATCAATGGCAAATGCGTGCGCATATATGGTGGTTTTCAAGACATTAACACCAGAAAACAAGCTGAAAACAGATTACAATCACTAACTAATAATTTACCAGGAGTGGCGTATCAGTACATTATCTATCCTGATGGAACAGACGCCTTAAGATCGGTTAGTACAGGTTCAAAAAAAGTATGGGGGTTCTCTCCGGAAGAAGTAACGAAAGATATTCAGTTGGTATGGAACAACATCAGACTTGGTGGTGACATCGATAAAGTTCTAAAAAGCATGTCTGATTCTATAGCTTCTAAATCAAAATGGTCTAGTAGATTTAAATATGTAATGCCAAATGGTGAGCTAAAAGTTCATTTAGGTAAAGGAACTCCTACATACTTAGCAGATGGTACAATACTTTTTAATTCCATTATATTAGACGTTAGTCAAGAAGCCAAAAATGAAGAATTACTAATGCAAACAACTCAAATTGCAAAGGTAGGAAGCTGGGAGATGAGTTTAATTAATCAAGAAGGAGATAATATGTATTGGTCTCCTATGATAAGAAAAATATTAGAAATAGATGACAGCTATAATCCTACTTTAATAAGTGGCATAAAATTTCATGTTGGCCAAAGTAAAGATATAATAAAACAGGCACTCAATCTTTTAATAAAGAATGGCACTGAATTTAATGAAGAAGTTCTGTTGCGCACTGCTAAAGGAAATGAACGTTGGTGTCAAGTTATTGGTAAACGAGAAGTAGTAAATAATATTCCTACAAGAATCTACGGAAGTTATCAAGATATTCATGAGCGAAAAACCGCAACACTTGCACAAGAGAAAAGTTTGAAAGAGTTACAAGATTATAAATATTCTTTAGATCAATCAGCTATTATCACTTTTACAAATCAAAAAGGAGAAATTATTTATGCAAATGATAATTTTTACAAAACATCTGGCTATAAAAAAGAAGAACTTATAGGAAAAAACCATCGAATAGTTAATTCAAATCATCATTCTAAAGCATTTTTCAACAACTTATGGAGAACCATAGCCTCTGGAAAAGTATGGCGTGGAGAAGTAAAAAATAAAGCAAAAGACGGTTCTTATTATTGGGTAGACACAACCATTACCCCTTTTTTAAATGAAGAAAATAAGCCTACCAAATATTTAAGTATCCGTTTTGATATTACTGAACGAAAAAAAGCAGAAGATGATAAGGCTAGATTTTTGAAAACCTTAGAAAATAGCCTAAATGAAATTTATATGTTCGATTCAGAAACATTTAAATTTATCTATGTAAATAAAGGTGCCAAGCAAAACTTAGGGTATACCAAAAAAGAATTAAACACTCTAACTCCATTAGACTTAAAGCCAAATCACACAGCATCTTCTTTTAATCAACTCGTTAGTCCTTTAAAAAATCATAAAAAAAAGGAGGTCGTATTTTTTTCAAATCATAAACGAAAAGATGGCAGTCTTTATCCCGTAGAAGTTCATTTAAAATTAGTTGAAGAAGAAGATTATAAAAGTTTTATTGCAATTGTTTTAGATATTACTGAACGAAAAAAAGCGGAAGAAGACTTAATAGCTTCATCAGAACGATTACGATTGGCAAC
>CAXICE010000018.1:0-15059 GCA_964022045.1 uncultured Polaribacter sp.
AAAATCAAAAAACAAACTATCTTTGCAGCATGACACATAAAGCTGGTTTTGTAAATATTATTGGAAATCCTAATGTTGGTAAATCAACATTAATGAATGCGCTTGTTGGCGAGAAATTATCGATTATAACTTCTAAAGCACAAACAACAAGACATCGTATTTTAGGAATTGTAAATGATGACGATTATCAAATAATTTTTTCTGATACACCAGGAATTATTCAACCTGCATATCAATTACAAGAATCTATGATGGATTTTGTAAAATCTGCTTTTGAAGATGCGGATGTATTGGTTTATATGGTAGAAATGGGCGAAAAAGAATTAAAAAACGAAGCCTTTTTCAATAAAATTATCAATAGTAAAATTCCAGTTATATTATTATTGAACAAAATTGATGTTTCAAATCAAGAAGATGTAGAAGAAAAATTGGCGTATTGGACAGCAAAAGTGCCAAACGCATCTGTGTTTATCATTTCTGCTTTAGCAAAATTTAATATTGATGTTGTTTTAAATAAAATTATTGAATGCTTACCAGAAAGCCCGGCTTTTTATCCGAAGGATCAATTAACAGATAAACCTGAACGTTTTTTTGTAAATGAAAAGATTAGAGAAAAAATTCTAATGCATTACAAAAAAGAAATTCCGTATTCAGTAGAAGTTGAAACCGAAGAATTTATTGAGGAAGAAAAAATTATTAAAATTCGTTCTGTAATTATGGTAGAACGCGAAACTCAAAAAGGAATTATTATTGGTCATAAAGGAACCGCAATAAAACGTGTTGGAACCGAAGCTAGAAAAGATTTAGAACAATTTTTCGAGAAAAAAGTATTCCTAGAATTGTATGTAAAAATCAACAAAAACTGGCGAAACGACAAAAATCAATTAAAACGATTTGGCTACAAAGAGTAGCTTTATTTTTCAATAATTGAAATCATAAGTTCGTGCAAATCATCCATTTGTTTGTGACCTGTACTTTTACCTATTCTTCCTAAAAAATATAACAATATCCATAATAATGGTAAAAAAATCACCATCATTAATGGCAAAATAATGGCTTCATCTAAACTCCATTTTACATAAAGCATTACACCAAAAATTAAAAAGGAAATTCCAACTACAAAATGGATAAACATAAATAAGGTCCAAACTTGTGGTTTTGGTCCAAAAAGTCCTTTTACTATACTTTTATTTTCTTCTGACTTTACCACTTCTAAATTTAATTGTGGCGACCAAAAATGTTCTTCTTTTTTTGGAACATCAATAATAATATGTCCATCAGAAAAACGGCTTGGAAAATCATTTTCTTTTAAAGAATTTTTAAATTTCGCTACAACTTTATCATGATTTTCGTCTAAATCAATTGTAAATCTTGGTCTTAGAAAAACTTCGCTGCTATTTTTTTCTTTCATAAAATTAATCGGCCTTATAAGTTAATTTCATAGTAATAGAAGCGGTTTTTAATTTTGATGCGGTATTAAATGTTCCGCCCCAAGAATAACTTTCTTTAGAATTTTGCCCGGTAATTTGAAAGATTCCCATTTTTGCAGAAATTAAATTCCCTAATTTTCCGCCAGAATTAGAAGCAATATTATCTGCTCTTAGTTTTGCATCAGAAGTTGCTTTAGAAATCATTTCTAATTTTAAATCTGCCAATTTTGTGTAATAATATCTTGGTGGTTGCGAGTAAAATTCGATTCCTTTGTTTAACAATTCTGTTATTTCTCTTGAAATTTTTTCAACCTTTTCAACATCTTTAGAGTCTACTTGCAACGATTGCGTTAAAATGTAGCCTAAAAATTGTTCTCCAATATATTTTCCTTCGCCATTATAGTTTCCCTTGGTGTTTTTTCTACTTGTAACTGCTTTAAAAACTAATTCGTTTGGTTTAATGCCTTTAGAAAACAAATAATCAGAAATTATTTTCTTTGCTTTTTCTAAATTATTATATGCTGTTTTTAAATTTTTACTTTCGCTTGAAAAAGAACCTTCCCAAACAATTAAATCCGAAGTAAAATTTGCGTTTCCTAATCCGGTAACGGAGATAATTCCATCTGTATTATTTCTATTTATTATTGAATTTCCTAATAAAAATGCCGCAATTACAATTGCAATTGAAAAAATGATGGCTGTAAAATTGTTTTTCATAATAGTAAGATTTATAACTCCTTAAAATTAAACAAATATCATTCCCTAATTAGTATCTTTGCAAAAAATATTTTTTGATGAATAATAGTATTGTTGCCATTGTAGGAAGACCAAATGTAGGGAAATCGACTTTATTTAACAGATTGGTACAGCGTAGAGAAGCAATTGTAGATTCTGTAAGTGGTGTAACTAGAGACAGACATTATGGGAAATCTGACTGGAACGGAAAAGAATTTTCTGTAATTGACACTGGCGGATATGTTGTAGGATCTGATGATATTTTTGAAGATGAGATTCGTAAACAAGTACAATTAGCTTTAGACGAAGCTGATATTATTGTTTTTGTGGTTGATGTTGAGCAAGGAATTACGCCTATGGATTCTGAGGTTGCAAAACTATTACGTAAAGTAAAAAAACCTCTTTTTACAGCTGTAAATAAAGTAGATAACGCAATGCGTGATGCAGATGCCGTTGAGTTTTACAATTTAGGATTAGGAGATTATCATACAATTTCATCAATAAATGGAAGTGGAACTGGAGAGTTGTTAGATGCTTTAGCGGAAATAATGCCAGAACCAGAAGAAATTGACCTTGAAAAAGAAGAATTACCAAGATTTGCAGTTGTTGGAAGACCAAATGCAGGAAAATCATCTTTTATAAATGCTTTAATTGGAGAAGACAGAAATATTGTAACCAATATTGCCGGAACAACAAGAGATTCTATTGATACAAAATACAATCGTTTTGGATTTGATTTTAATTTAGTAGATACAGCCGGAATTAGAAAAAAATCGAAAGTAAAAGAAGATTTAGAGTTTTATTCTGTGATGCGTGCAGTTAGAACTATTGAATATTCTGACGTTATTATTTTAATGATTGATGCAACTCGTGGTTTTGAAGGTCAAGATCAAAATATTTTTTGGCTAGCAGAAAAGAACAAAAAAGGTGTTGTAATCTTAGTTAATAAATGGGATTTAGTTGACAAAGAAACCAATACTGTTAGAGATTACGAAGCTGCAATTAGAAAAGAAATTGCTCCTTTTACTGATGTACCAATTGTCTTTGTTTCTGTTTTAACAAAGCAACGTATTTTTAAAGCAATTGAAACAGCTGTACAAGTTTTTCAAAGCAGAAAAAATAGAATTCCGACAAGCAAACTAAACGAAACCATGCTAGAGATAATTCAAAATTATCCACCTCCAGCAATCAAAGGAAAGTTTGTTAAGATTAAGTATTGTATGCAATTGCCTACTCCAACACCACAATTTGCATTCTTTGCAAATTTACCGCAGTATGTTAGAGACCCTTACAAAAGATTTTTAGAAAATAAAATGAGAGAAATTTACGATTTCTCTGGAGTTCCTATTATCATTTACTTTAGACAGAAATAAAATTCATTCCGATTTTTTGTAGTTATTTATTTCGCTTTTAGTGTAAATTAAAATACTGGCATCCTTTTTGAGACAAAACTGTTTTTGTTACGTCTTTATGATAACAAGAATTTAACAACTCAATACAAAAATATGTTAATTGGCAACATTTTGTTTTTTTGTAATTAAAGAGTCGTTTACATTCGTTTTATCATTTGACAAACAAAAACTAACTCAAAAAAATTACTATGAAAAAACTCTCACTTATTCTTGCGTTAATTTGCGCTACAAGTATTTATTCTCAATCCGCATCATTTAAAATTACAGGAACATTACAATCAGAAGAAGACAAGTCTCCAATTGAGTCTGCAACCATCCATTTAGAAAAAGTAAGCGACAGCACAGTTGTTTCTTATACCATTTCTAATGACAAAGGCTATTTTTCATTAGAAGGAAAATCATTTCAAAAAGAGCTAAAATTATACATTTCTTTTATAGGATTAAAAACGTATTCGAAGAAAATTAAGATTAATAGCAAGACTTTAAATTTAGGCACAATCTTAATGAAACCTGAAGACAATATCTTAGACGAAGTTGTTATTAAATCAAGAGCTCCGATTACAATTAAGAAAGATACTTTAGAGTTTAATGTAAAGTCTTTTAAAACAAAAAAAGATGCTTCTGTTGAAGATTTATTAAAAAAATTACCCGGAGTAGAAGTTGATGACCAAGGTAAAATTACTGTAAATGGAAAATCTGTAAATAAAATTCTTGTAAATGGGAAACCTTTCTTTGGTAATGACCCAACAATTGCAACAAAAAATTTAACTAAAGAAATTATAGAAAAAGTTCAAATTGTAGATACAAAAACAAAATCAGAAGCTTTTACTGGTGAAAAAGGAGATCAAAATAATAAAACGATAAACCTTACCATTAAAGAAGAAAATAACAAAGGATGGTTTGGTAGACTTGCTGCAGGTAAAGGGACCAGCAACCATTATGAATATGCTGCAATTGTAAATCGTTTTGATAACAACAGAAGATTTAGTGTACTTTTAGGTGGAAACAATATTAATTCTCCTGGATTTAGTTTTGGTGAAATTCAAAAAATGTTTGGTAGTGGAGGAAATACAAGCTTATCTATAAACTCTGGTGGCGGAATGAACTTTAGTATTGGCGGTAGATCATTTGGTGGTGGAGATGGAATTGTAAAATCTAACAATGCTGGATTTACGTACGCCGATCAACTAAGTAAAAAGATTGAAATTAATACCGATTATTTTTACTCAGGAAGTAACTCAAGTAATGAATCTAAAAGTAATAGAGAAAATATTTTATCTACAGGAAGTTATTTTTCTAACTCAAACACTACGAGTATTAATGATTATGCTTCACATAGTTTTAATACCGAAATAGATATCAAAGTAGATTCTACTTTTATGATTAATATTAAACCAACTTTTGCTTTTAATGAAAACGAAGGAAGCTCCACCAATTATGAAGAAACTCTTAATGAAAACAAACAGTTAACAAACAAATCTACAAGTAATAACTTTTCAAAATCAAAAGTCAATCAATTCAAAAACAGAATTAGTTTCTCTAAAAAGTTTGGAAAAAAAGGCGCATTCCTTAAACTAAGAATTGACAATCAATTTGATAAAACTAATGGTGAGAATTATAATAATTCAGAAATTGAAATCATAAATTCTAGCATCGAAAAAAGGAATCAATTTAGAGATAATAAATCAGAATACTCTAACATCGACACAAGGTTAACATATAGAAAACCTTTAATTGCTAAAAAATTATTTTTAGACTTTGCATATCAATACTCATCAAACAAAAGAGAAGACTCTAAAAGTACTTTTGATTTTGATAATAACACACAAGATTACACAAGCTTTAACACCTTGTTGAGCACAGATTTTAATTATAACAGTACTAAAAGCTCACCGTCTTTACAAATCTCTTTTCGAGAAAAAAAATGGTCACTAAGTTTAAAAGGAGGTTATGTTAACAGGAATATTGATAGCGAAGATAAACTTCGCCCTAATTTAAATTTAAGTAGAAGTTTTAATAATATTGAAGCAAGTACGCGATTTAGTTACACGTTTAAATCTAGAGCACGATTCTACACAAATTATTCTGTTTCTAACAGTATTCCTTCTGTTTCACAAATTCAACCATTTGTAAATGAAAACAATCCGTTAAATATAATTACTGGTAACCCTAACTTAAAGCCAACAAATAATCATAGATATTCTATGAGCTTTAATAAATTTAATTTTCAGGCAGGAACTGGTTTCTTTATTTACGCCAATATAAATAGTTCAGAAAACAATATCGCTACGAAAACAACTATAGACCCTGTAAGTTTGGTTAGAAATACTACTTATGAAAACGTAAACGGAAATTACAACTTAGGATTAAGTGGAAATTATAACAAAAAGTTTAAACTTGATTCTTTAAACACATTAACAGTTAGAGTTGGTAGTTATATTTCTGCGAGAAAAAATGTTTTCTTTTTTAACGGAATAAAAACTAATTCTACAACTAAATCAATCTCTCCAAGTTTAGGTTTAAGCTTAGAGTTAAAAAATATCATCCAAATTTTTCCAAGATATAGTGCTTCATTTTCTAGAACTATTTTTGATGGCACTAATCAAGAAGAACAGAATTTTGTAAGTCATTATTTAACTATTAATACAAAAACACTTTCAAACAAAAGGTTAGAATGGCAAAACAACATTCGATATAACTACAACCCAAATGTTGCTGCTGGTTTTGATAAAAGTGCTTGGTTTTGGAATTCTTCATTATCTTACTCTGTTTTAAAAGATAAAGGAACCATCAGTTTAAAAGTCTATGATTTGTTAAACCAAAACACCAATGCAAGAAGAACTGTAACTTCTAATTATATTGAAGATAAACAAAGTACTGTTTTACAACAATATTTTATGCTAGGTTTTAGTTGGAAATTCAACAGCCTTGGTAAAAAAGGAAAAACAAGAGATTATGGAGGAATGATGATGATGTTTTAATTGCAAGGGTCTTTATAGTTTTTCGACTACAAACTTACATTTTGTACTTTTGTTAAAATAAGCACGTTTATTATGAAAATTCTTGAATCTAATTCTCATGAAGCAATTGAATTGCCTTTACAACTTCAAATAAGTTTTGAAAAGGTTTTTTTAATGTTCAAAAAATATTCTACTGAAGAATATAAAGAGCACCCATTTCATAATGCGGCAAACAATATGATTGCAGAAATTAAGAAAACCCCAGAGCTAACAGAAGGGTTTTCAGATTTCTCTTTATTAGAAACTCATAAAGAAATTATAGATTTATTATTGGAGCCTCTTTTTCCTGAACCGTTGTTATTAAACGAAATTAAATCTGCTACAATACCTTTTACGTTTACAACTTTTAAGTTTACAGATCGTTTTAAAAATATTATAAAAAACGCAGGAGATAATTATGAAATTAAAGTTCGTAATTTTGAAGATGATTTACTTTATATATATGGATGTACCATGATTTTATCTTCTGTTTACGGATACCATGTAGATTTAAGAAGACCTTTTTTCTTTGATATTCCTGATGTAAACACTGGGTTCATGAAGCATTATAGAGCTGCATTTAATGGCGATTTTGGCGAAGTAACTCCAACTAAAAATGCTCCAAAAATAACAGAAGAAGATTACAGAATATTATTAAATAATTTTGACAACATTGCTATTTGGAAAGAGAAATTCCCTCCAAATAGTTATATTTATAAAGGTTTTGGTATCATGAACCTCTTTGATGTAACAACAGATGAGGTTGTATCTAACATTAGAACAAACTTATTAAAGAGTGGCAGTAACTTAATAACAGAATTACAAAAAGACCTTAGAAAGTTTTACTCAATTCCAGATTTAAAATTAGGGTATTCTATTTTTGATAACATCAACGAAAAAATTTGTGAAACTGCCATAAATAAGTCTAATAGTATAATCTTAAATTCATCAGAAGAAATTATTTGTGATACATATTTTTGTGACGGAGTTATGCAAACTGTCTTTGAAAACCATGAACCTCTAAGTATTTCTAATGTAGATAAATATGGCAAAAACACAGATCAAAACTCTTTTTATAAAAACCTAAAAAAACAAGGAATTCAAAGCATCTCTTTAATACCAATTAAAGCAACTGAAAATAATGATTTAGCATTACTGGAAATTGCATCACCAAGAGCTTATGAATTAAATTCAGTAAACTTAAACAAGCTAAAAGATATTATTCCAGTGTTTGAAGTTGCTGTAAAAAGGGCTTCTGACGAATATCAAAACGCAATCGAGGCGCTAATACAAGAGTATTACACTACAATTCATCCAACCGTAAAATGGAGGTTTAAATCTGCTGCTGACAAATATTTACAACAAATTTCAAGTCAAGAAAAAAACATTAAACTTGATGAGATTATCTTTAACAATGTATATCCTTTGTTTGGTCAAAGTGACATAAAAGGTTCTTCAATTGCTAGAAACACAGCTATTAAAGAAGATTTAACATTACAGCTTACCTTAGCCATAAATGTTTTAAAGGAAGCTTTTTGTGTTGAAAAACTAGCTATTTATGAAGAATTAATCTTCAGAATTAACGAGTACTTACAAAATGTAAAAAAAGACTTAAATGCAGGTGATGAAATTGCAATTGTAGATTTTTTAAAACGAGAAATTTATCCCGTTTTTAACCATATCAAAAAATTAAATAGCGCATTAAAAGATCATGTTTCTGTTTATATGAACAAGTTAGATAAAGAACTGCACGTTGTTTATGAGAAACGTAAAGATTATGAAGATAGTGTTACCTTATTAAATGATAAACTAGCTGTGTTTTTAGATAAAAAACAAGAAGAAGCTCAGCATATGTTTCCGCATTATTTTGAACGTTATAAAACAGATGGTGTTGAGTACAATATGTATATTGGAAGTTCTTTATCTGAAAAAAAATCGTTTGACAAACTCTATTTATACAACTTGCGTTTATGGCAATTACAAATTATGTTTGAATTAGAAAATATTGCTTTTAAAACAAGATCAGAAATGAATCATGACTTAAGAGTTGCTTCATTAATTTTAGTTCACAGCAATCCAATGTCAATCAAATTTAGAATGGATGAAAAACAATTTGATGTAGATGGTGCTTATAATATTAGATACGAAATCATAAAAAAAAGAATAGATAAAGCCAATATTAAAAATACTAAAGAACGTTTAACATCACCTGGAAAGATAGCAATTGTTTATTCTCAAGAAAATGATGCAAAAGAATATTTAAAGTATATTAAATTTTTGCAATCTAAAAACTATTTAGGCGCTTTAGAAAACCTAGAAATAGAAGATTTAGAAGGTGTTACAGGACTAAAAGCATTGCGTGTAGAAGTAATTTATGACCACAACGAAGAAAAGATTTCTTTTAATGATTTACTTGAGGAGATAAATCAAAACTAAATAATTGTTTCCTGTATTTTAAATGCAACCGCAAATGCAATTACTGAAACAATAATTCCAATCATAAATACCAAATAGGTAAGTCGAAGTATTTTATATTTTCTACTTAATACTTTTCCTAAAAAATACAAATCTTTAGTCATAGAGTTATATAAATAATCTTTGTCTTTCATTAATTCTCCCATTGCCCATTCAAACTCAGGCAAACTCATTTTATGAAAATTACCAAAAAACAATAAATTTACTTTTTTATCTTCTACGTCTTTTTTTGAAAACTTCCCTTCTGTTACATTTGGTCTTGTAGCCAACACAGATAAAACAATTGACATTACAGTAAAAACAATAAAAATAATTGCTGGAATAATTAAATATTGATTTGATGGATTATCTAATTTTGGCAATAAATTAGAAAGTGCAAGAGAAATAATAATTGCATTAACCGAAAGTAAAATATTGGCTTTAGTGTCTGCAATATCACTTAAAGTAATATGATTTCTTAAGGTAACTCTAAACATGGTTTCTATGCCTCGTTCTGGAGTTTTCGCCTTTTGTTTTTTAATTTTTAATTCTTCTTTTTTCGCAGATACTTTTCTTTCTTCTTGTTTTACTTTCTTTTGTTGTTTAAATAGTTGTGCTAAATTTTTATCTTTTCCTTGTTGCCAATTCTCTTGTGCAAAAGATGTGTAATAATAATGTTTGTTTGCTAAAAAATCAATATTTACTTGTATCCAATCAGCATCAGAATAATTTTTATTACAAATTAAATTTAATTCTTCCTTTAGCAAATCACTAATATCAGAAAAACTTTTTTTGGCTAAATGAGCACTATCTGCATCTTTTATTATTCTCTCTAAAGTATCATCTGCTTCAGCATGCACTTTTGTTACTCTAATCAATCTATTTACATTATTAATTATACTATCATCAATATTGTATTCTTGTAAAAAATTAGTTACAATTCTAACACTAGCCTCTTCATGATTATCTACCCCTTTGGTATATCCTACATCATGAAACCAAGCCGCTAACAATAATATGTTTGCATCAACTTCTGAAATATTTTCGCCAACAATTAACTCTTTTGTTGCATTTACAACTCGTTGGGTATGACTTAAATTATGATAAAAAAAATCACCACTTAACTCTTTAGTTAATAAAGAAAAAACATATTTTTCGGCGTTAAGCAATAAAGTTTCCATAAAAGAATTATTTTTATACTAAAGTAAAAAAAATTAGATGAAGTATACAAAGTATTTTACCCTTATCACAATCTTACTTTTTGCTAGTAATTGTGCAACACATTTACCACAATACAAAACAGTAAAAAAAACTTCAACAAATCTTTCTAATAAAGACGTAATACATTCTTTTTACTTACTTGGAGATGGAGGAAATTCACCTATTGGAACAGAAACAGTTACTTTAAAAAAGTTAAGAGTTGCATTAAATTCTGCATCAAAAAATAGTACATTATTATTTCTAGGAGATAATATTTACCCAGCTGGATTGCCCAAAAAGAATGAAAAAGGAAGAGTTTTTGCCGAACATCAATTAAATATTCAAACTAATATTGTTAAAAATTTTAAAGGAAATACCATTTTTATTCCCGGAAATCACGATTGGTACGCTAACGGTTTAAAAGGTTTGGAAAGACAAGAAAAATACATCGAAAATATTTTAGGTAAAGATTCTTTTTTACCAAAAAAAGGTTGCCCAATTGATAAAGTAAATATTTCTGAAGACATTGTTTTAATTACTATTGATAGTGAATGGTTTTTAACCAATTGGGACAAGCATCCAACAATTAACGATAATTGCGAAATTAAAACCAGAGACCGGTTTTTTGATGAGTTTGAAAGTTTAATTAAAAAAGCAAGAGGAAAAACAACTATTGTTGCTATGCATCATCCGATGTTTACAAATGGCCCTCATGGCGGACAATTTTCTTTAAAACAACAACTTTTTCCAATTGGTGGAAATATTCCAATTCCGGTTTTGGGAACTTTTATCAATCTACTTAGAAAAACGAGTGGCGCAAGCAATACCGATTTGCAAAACAAAAGATATATTGAGTTTAAAAACAGAATTGTTACGCTTTCACAAGAAAACGAAAAAGTAATTTTAGTTGCAGGTCATGAGCATTCTTTGCAGTACATAAAACAAAACAATTTGCCGCAAATTATAAGTGGTTCTGGTTCTAAAACTTCTGCAACTCGAAATATTGGAAATGGATTATTCTCTGCAGGAGTTTCTGGTTACGCTCGTTTAGATATTCATAAAGACGGATCATCTAACGTGAGTTTTATCGCTTCAGAAAAAAACGAAATTTTATATCAAACCGAAGTTTTAAAATCGAAAAAAACACAAACACTTACTTTTAAGAAGAATAATAATCAATACACATTAGCTTCAATTTATTCTGATAAAGAAATTACCAAAGGAAAATTCTACGAATCGGTTTGGGGAAAACGTTATCGAAAGTATTACGGTACAAAAGTAAAAGCAAAAAACGTAAAACTAGACACCCTTTTTGGCGGATTAACTCCTGTTAGAAAAGGCGGCGGACATCAATCAAAATCTTTGCGATTAGAAGACAAAGAGGGGCGAGAATATGTAATGCGAGCATTACGAAAAAGCGCCGTACAATACCTACAAGCAGTTGCTTTTAAAAATCAATATATCGATGATCAATTTAATAATACATATTCAGAAGGTTTACTGTTAGATGTTTTTACAGGTTCGCATCCATATGCTCCTTTTGCTGTTGCGCCTTTAGCTAAAGCTATTAATGTTTTACATACAAAACCTCAACTCTTTTATGTTCCGAAGCAAAAATCATTAGCACATTTTAATAAAGATTTTGGCGATGAATTATACATGATTGAAGAACGTGCCGCTTCTGGACATGGCAAAAAATCGAACTTTGGATTTTCTAATGAGGTTATTAGCACAAACGATTTATTAAAAAAATTAACTAAAAACACAAAATCAAAAATTGATGAAAATGCCTATATAAAAGCACGTTTATTTGATATGATTTTAGGTGATTGGGATAGACATGAAGATCAATGGAGATGGGCTGCTTTTAAAGAAAAAAACGCCACTGTTTACAAACCTTTTCCAAGAGATAGAGATCAAGTTTTTTCAATTATGGCAGATGGCCCTTTGTTAAACTTTGTAACAAAATCAATTCCTGCATTACGTTTAATGCAATCGTTTGATGAAGAATTAGCTAACATAAAATGGTTTAATCTAGAGCCATATCCATTAGATGTTGCGCTGATAAATCAAGCTACAAAAAAGTCTTGGAACAATCAAGTTGCATACATTCAAAAGAATTTAACAAATGATGTTATTGAAGAAGCGTTTGCTCTTTTTCCAAAAGAAGTAAACGACAAAACAATATCTGATATTAAAAGAAAATTTAAAGAAAGAATCAAAAATTTACAGAAAATATCTGATGAATACTTTATACACATCAACAAATTTTCGGTTATAAAAGGTACTGATAAAGATGATTTATTTGAGGTTGAAAGATTAAAAAATGGCATTACAGAGATCAGAGCTTACAGAATTACAAATGGAAAAAAAGGAGAGCTTTTTCATCAAAAAAAATATACTAAAAACTTAACCAAAGAAATCTGGATTTACGGTTTAGATGATGAAGATCAATTTCATGTTTTTGGAGAAAAAACCAAAGCCATTAAAGTTAGAATTATTGGCGGTCAAAACAATGACAGCTATAATGTTGAAAACGGAAATAAAATCACCATTTACGATTACAAATCGAAAAAAAACACTTTTAAAACCAACAAAGGAATTCAGAAGCTAACCGACACATACAACACAAATGTTTATGACTACAAGAAACTAAAATACAATACTACAGAAGTTTTTCCTACAATTGGATTTAATCCAGATGATGGAATTAAAGTTGGTTTAGCTGCAGCATTTACTAAATTTGGGTTCGAAAGAAACCCTTTTACTTCTAAACACATAATTTCCACTTCCTATTATTTTGCAACAAAAGGAATTGAGATTAATTTTAAAAGCGAATTTGCAAACGTAATTAAAAATTGGAATTTAGGTTTAGAAGCAACTTTTACAAGTCCAAATTATAGTGTAAATTTCTTCGGATATGGAAACCAAACAACAAACCCTTATTTTGTTGATAAAAATACGTTTAGCGAAAACTACAATCGTGTAAAAATTAAAAGAGCAGAATTTTCTCCTTACTTAATTTGGCGTGGAGAATTGGGTGGCAATTTTAAAATCGGTGTAAATTATAAAACTATTGATGTTGAAAAAACTTCTGGAAGATTTATTGAAACAACTTCACTAGCAAATAAAAATACTTTTTGGGGAGCTGAAGCTCATTATAATTTTGAAAACCAAGACAATAAAGCATTCCCAACTTTAGGAATGAAAGCCGATTTCACATTCGGTTACACATCAAATATTAACAACAATAAAAACTTTAGTTACTTTATTCCATCATTGAGTTTTGATTATAAATTAATTCCGAGTGGACAATTAGTTTTTGCCACTAAAGTAAAAAGTCATTTAAATTTTGGCAACGGGTTTGAGTTTTATCAAGCTGCTTCAACTGGAGGAAATGATGGATTACGTGGTTATAGAAATCAACGCTTTACTGGTAAAAATTCTTTTTATCAAAATTCTGATATTCGATTAAATTTACGCAAAATAAGAACAAGCTTATTGCCTTTACACATTGGTTTATATTCTGGTTTTGATTATGGTAGAGTTTGGCTAGAAAACGACAGTTCTTCTAAATGGAATTCTTCATTTGGCGGTGGGTTTTTCTTAAATGGCGCAGATATGATTTCTGCAAATATTGGCGTATTTAAAGGAACAGAAAATGCAAGAATTGTATTTTCTTTAGGATTTAATTTTTAATGATAATATGAATCAATTTACATTAATCTTTGCGGCAATTTTCGGAATGTTGGCAATAATACTTGGCGCTTTTGGCGCACATGCTTTAAAAAAAATATTAAATGCAGACCAGTTAAATAGTTTTGAAACTGGTGTTAAATATCAAATGTATCACGCAATTGTTTTACTGATTCTTGGTTTTCAGTTAGAATTTAATCAATCCATAGAAAACTACATAATTTACTGTTTTATTGCTGGTGTAACTTTGTTTTCTTTTTCAATTTATGGTTTAGTAATTTCTTCTGCAAAAAATAAAAAATTGCGCTTTTTAGGTCCAATTACTCCGCTTGGAGGGTTACTTTTAACAATTGGTTGGATACTATTTTTGTATTTTGTGATTTCTAATTATTAATTAAAAACGAATACAAATTCCCTTTTGAATACTTCGAAAATTCATCAGTAATTAGCAAAGTATTATTGTCTTTAAAACAAATTCCTTCTTTTTGAGAAGTGTGATTTAATGAGATTTCATTCATTTTTCCAGAGAAAAAATCATCATTCTTAAAACCTGTCAAAACAAAAACAGAAGTATGATTTAGTAAAACAATTCGCTTTCCATCAGAAGAAATATCTGCAGAAGTAATTCTGCAATTTACATCATTACAAAACTCAAATTCTGAAATAAATTCTGCAACGTGCTTTCCTTTTTTATTAGGAATTTTAAACAACAATGTTTTTCCTAAACTCTTTTTCTTTCTGCTTTTTGTAAAAATATAAAAGTAGTTTTGATGATAAAAAAATGCTTCGGCATCAAAAGATTTTTTCTTCTCTCCTTTCAATTTTGGGTATTCAAAATTAATTTTCTCAACAGCAACTTCATCGTGATTTAATAAATCTTCATTTGTAATTTTTAAGATAGAAAGCTTCTTTCGTTTTTGATTGTTGTTTCCAAAATCGCCAATATACAGGTTCCCTTTTTCATCAGAAGTTAGATCTTCCCAATCATGATTTTCAGCGTCTACTTTTACAACTTTTTTAATTTTTCCTTGAAGGTTAATACCGAATATTTCTGGTTTATTCCCAGAATCATTGATCATCCAAATCAACTCAGAATTTGCGATTATTTCATTTCCAGAAACTTCTTTTAAAGA
>CAXICE010000019.1:0-14527 GCA_964022045.1 uncultured Polaribacter sp.
TTTTACCAGATTCATTATCGAAAAAACCTATACGTAATTTGTTGTTATCTAAAGTAAAATTATTTCTATACTGATCTTTAGTATCGTGAGTTACTTTACTTAAACTTATTTCATTAGTTAATGAATTAAAATCTTTACGAACGTCTGAAACCGTATTATCTGCAACTTTGTAATCTACAAAATAAGCTCCAGAAGCATCTCTTTGAAGCATCACCTCTTCTAATAAAGGTGAATTAGGAGTTTCAAAATCTGACTCACTAGTTGAACAAGATGTAAAACTAAAAGCTAAAACTATGGCTAAAAAGCCTACACTCAGTTTTCTCATGGGAATAAATTTAATTTGATTATCGTTTAATTATTGGGGTGATTTTTTTTAAAAAAACGAGTAGGAAAGCAACATTGTTAATTATATAGGTTTGGGGGACTTCTTTTTTAGGGGATAAATCTATATCATTTCAGAAATTTCTATTTAGAGGGTAGAAATCTATATAATTTTGTTTCTTACAACAAACATTGCTAAACCTACTGCATTTTTTACATTTAATTTTTTTAATAAACTTTTTCTATATGTATCTATTGTATTTACACTTAATAATAATTGATCTGCCATTTCTGGCGTACTGTATTCTTTTGCGATGAGTTTTAATATCTCCAGTTCTCTTTCTGTTAATGCATCTATTATATTCTTATCTGGCCTATTTCCTTCAACAACCTTTTCTCCGACCATTATTTTAAATAAACCTTCTCTGATATCATCACTAAAATACGATACACCTTCATATACAGAATATATTGCTTTTAAAATATGTTCGCCTGCACTTGTTTTAGAAATAAAACCATCGGCTCCATATGTTGTAAGCTCTTTTACAAGCTTTGGATCATCATAACTAGATAGCATTATAATTTTTTGGTGCTTTTTCTTTTTATTGAATTTTTTCAACACTCCTATACCATCTAATTCAGGCATATTAATATCTAACACCAAAACATCTGCTTCATTAGTTTTAAACCATTCTATAACCTGTTTACCAGTTAAAGAGTAACCAACAACCTCAATATTCTTATCAGTATTTAACATCGCGATAATCCCTTCTATTAGAATCATATGATCATCAGCGACATGAACTTTAATCTTTTCTTCTTTCATAATTAATTACATTACAAATTTAAATTACATAAATGATTCTCACAATCACCATTTTTGGGGTATTTTTCATCTCACCATTTTCGGTGAGACGTCTCACCATTTTCGGTGAGATGACCCTCTCACCATTTTTGGTGAGAAAAAAATGTTTTATTGATTGATTATCAACATATTAAAAATAATATTTTTATTTAAAAAACGACCTCGCTAAACTACAAAAAAACTTCTCCTTTAAAAATTTTCTTCTTTTTTTAAAAAAATGAAATGCTTAAAAACGCAGATTTAAACATTTTAATTCTAAAAACTAAAAAACCGAAGTATGAAACTCCGGTTTTATCGCACTAAATATACTAAGATGTTAGGTTTACCTTAATCTGTCTACAGATTTTACGAGATCTTCATCCTTTTTGATTGCTTTATTAGCCAAAGCCAAAAACACAATAACAATAATAGGAATAAACATCCCAATACCCTTCTCAGAAACCGAAGTTTCTCCAGATAACGTTAGTGACACATATATAAGCACACCTAATAAATAGAAGTTGATTAACATATTTAAGCGCCCCATTACAAATTGTAATTGTCTATTTTTAAATAAAAAAATAGTGATTACAGAAAGTAATGCAGAAAGTAAATATGAAAAAAATATTGTCTTTATCAGTAAACTTGAATCATTTATTAAATCTGGAGCAGCAATCACTTTTGATGATTTTTCTGTCCATAAATTAAACACAAAGATTAATCCGCCAGAAAATATTGCGGCACATAATAAATATAATGTTTGAATTCTTTGTATCATTAGTAATAATTGGATAGCAAAAGTAAAACTTTCTTTTTTTAAAAAGAAACATTGTAGTTAAAAATAATTACATATATTTGTTTATAATTCAACTACACAATAGTATTTGCACAAAGCAAAATCAACACTAACTCAAGAAAAATTTAACTTATATTCTTAATCAAATTAAGAAAATTCCCACTATATTAATTTAACAATGTAAAAATGTTCGAAATCACAGAACTAAAAGCAAAAACTCTTACAGAACTTCAAGAGGTTGCTAAAACAATTGGACTAACTAAAACTAGTCAACTTAAAAAATTAGACCTTGTTTATCAAATCTTAGATACACAAGCTGCAAATCTTGCAAATCAAGAAAAACCTAAAGCAGACAAACCTAAAAGAAAAAGAGTTGTAAAAAAAGTTGTTCATAAAAAACCTGAAGAGAAGACTGAAGAAAAAGCAACATCAGTTAAACAGGAAGAAAAAATTCAGAAGCCAAAACCAACTCCTAGAAAAAAGGAAGCTGTAGCTAAGTCTGAAGTAAAGAAAACAGAAGAGAAGACAGTTTCAAAAGAAGAAACCATTTCTGAAGAAAAAACTGAACACAAAAAACCTGTTCACAATCACCAAAAACAGAAAAATAACAATCCTAACCAAAATAAAAACAGAAACAATAGTCAACAAAGAGAGAAAGTTTCTAAAGGAAATAAAAGTAACACTCGTTACAAGGATCCTGATTTTGAATTTGATGGAATTATTGAAAGTGAAGGAGTTCTAGAAATGATGCCTGATGGTTATGGTTTTTTACGCTCTTCTGATTACAATTATTTATCATCACCAGATGATATTTATGTGTCGCAATCTCAAATTAAATTATTTGGTTTAAAAACTGGTGATACTGTAAAAGGAAATGTCCGTCCGCCTAAAGAAGGTGAGAAATACTTTCCTTTGATTAGAGTTTCAAAGATTAATGGATTAAATCCTAATATTGTTAGAGATAGAGTTTCATTTGAACACTTAACCCCCCTTTTCCCAGAGGAGAAATTCAATCTAGCTGAAAAAGGAAGCTCGCTTTCTACAAGGATTATTGACTTATTCTCTCCTATCGGAAAAGGACAACGTGGTATGATTGTAGCACAACCTAAAACGGGTAAAACAATGTTACTTAAAGATGTTGCCAATTCAATTGCAGCAAATCACCCGGAAGTATATCAAATTGTTTTATTAATTGATGAACGTCCAGAAGAAGTTACAGACATGAAGCGTAATGTACGCGGAGAAGTTGTAGCATCTACTTTTGACGAACCAGCTGATAAGCATGTTAAAGTTGCTAATATTGTTTTAGAAAAAGCAAAACGTTTAGTAGAATGTGGTCACGACGTTGTTATTCTTTTAGATTCAATTACACGTTTGGCAAGAGCATACAATACAGTTGCACCTGCTTCTGGTAAAATTTTATCGGGTGGTATTGATGCAAACGCATTACACAAACCAAAAAGATTTTTTGGTGCTGCAAGAAAAATTGAAGGCGGTGGCTCTTTAACAATTATTGCTACAGCATTAACAGAAACTGGATCTAAAATGGACGAAGTAATTTTCGAAGAGTTTAAAGGAACTGGTAACATGGAATTACAATTAGATAGAAATATCTCTAATAGAAGAATTTACCCTGCAATTGATTTAATTAAATCTAGTACACGTAGAGACGACTTATTATTAGATGCTAAAACGGTTCAAAGAATGTGGGTGTTACGTAAATATCTTGCTGATATGAATCCTGTGGAAGCAATGGAGTTTATCAATGAAAGAATTAAGTTCTCTAAAAACAACGACGAGTTTTTAATTTCTATGAACGGATAAAACCTCAACAAAACAAATACTTAAAAAAAGCCTTACAAATTGTAAGGCTTTTTTCTTTTGCTAACTTTTGAATCTAGAGCATAAAAAACCGAATCAAAGTTGATTCGGTCTTCTTTATATGGTAATAAAGTTACTAATTACTCAATTCCGTAAAAAGCTCCTCTGTTATCTTCTATTTCTGCAGCATCTTTAATAGCGTTGTAAATTATACCTGTTTGACCTTTTCTAGTACTTGCTATTCTATTTCTGTATGAATCATAATTTGGTAAAGCAACTGGTGCTTCTCTTTTTGATACAACAAAAGCAAAAACTCCTTTTTCTCCTTCTACATTATTAAACAATGTATTTTCTTTAGCAGAATACATTGCTCCAACTACTTTTGGCTCAAAACCAACCGCAGTAATAATTGGAGATTGCATTGTAATTGCAGAAGCAACTCCAACAGTTTGTTTTGTTGCTTTAGCAATATCAGCTAAAGTAGAACCAATCATTGTTTTATTAATGATTGCCGTTTTCTTTTGGTTCATTAAAATAGGTCTAACAATATTTGTTGCTCTTGCAGCAGACATTAAACCTTTAAATGTTTTATTTGTAATTACAGCAACAACATGTCCGTCATTAATATCAAATGTTTGGTAAGCACCAATTTCATTTTCTTTTTTATGAGACCATGTAACAATGTTTCTTTCATTACCAATTCCAGGAACAGTTTCATCTAACATTTTTAAAGTCAAAGCAGATTGTGCAGTTAAACCTTTTTCTTTTACTGCATCATCAAATTTTGTTCCGTTTGATAAAGCTAAAGCAAAAGTCTGAGCATTTTGAAAAACAGTATTCTCTGTTGCTTCTGATGCAACAATACTTCTTCCATAAGTTACTAACTTAACTGCTTTTTGTTTGTTTTTACTTTCATCAATTCTAATAACTTGATAACCAAATCTAGATTTAATAACTTTTACAGTACCTTTTTTATTAAAGAATAAATAGTCAGCAAAATCTTTATCAAAATTTGGACTAAAAGCCACATCTTTTGTTATCCAACCGATATCTCCACCTTTATCTTTGGTTACATCATTATTCATTGCATCAGCAATTGTTGCAAATTTCTTTTTATTTCTTCTAACTAATCTAAAAATACTATCAGCAGATTTTTTTGCTTGCGCTTCTGTCTTTTTAGTATCTGGACCAGCTGACAAAGAACCAACAAAAGGAATTAAAATATGCGCTCCTTTTACTGAGTCTGGTAATTGAACTACTTCTTTGATTTTAGAAATTTTAAAATATTCTCTGTCTTTATAAGGACCGAAAACATCTCCTTTTTTCCCTTTAAAAACTTGCTCAGCAATTACAGAAGAAACAGTGTTTTTATAATCGTAACCTGTTGTTAAGGCTAAATCAGAATCGTTTTCTGCAAAAAACTCAGCATCATTATCTGTGTTCTTAAAACCTTTAACTCCGTCTTTATCATTTAATAAATCTCCAACTTCTTTTTGAATTGCATTTGCATCAGCTTGCGTAGCAACAATATCAAACTTTACATATTTAATATCTGTAGAAGCTTCAACTTTAAATGATGCAGGATTTGCTTTAATATACGTTTCAATTTCTGATTTTGTAACCGTAACTAAACTATCTGCAATAGAAGCATAAGGAACATAAACGTACTGAGAATTTATTTTAGTATTATCTGTTAAGTATTGTAACTCTCCTTCTTTTAAAGAAGCTCCAATACCTGCAGTAATTAAATTGTTATACGTTGTTGTTTCTAATCCAGTTTTTAACTGTCCCATAAAATTAGACCAAGCATTCCAAGTTGCAGGATCATCAGATTTAGCTAAAGCTAAAAACTCTTTTAATTTATTTTCATCAAATAAACCAGCTGCATTTAAGAACTGAGGGTTTGTTTTTACAGATTGATTGTCTATAAGAGCAGACCAAACATCATTTTCTCCAACAGAAATTCCTGCTGCAGATAATTGTGTTTTATAAATTTTTTCTCTTACCAAGTTGTCCCAAACTATTTTAGAAGCTTGCATGTCTGTAAGTCTACTACCAACTTGCGCTTTATATGCTTCTAAAGCTTCGCTAAAGTCTTTTCTTGAAATTACTTCTCCACCAACTTCTCCAACAGTGTTAACTTTTGTAGAATTGAAGAAATCTTGAATACTTGAAGGATCTAATACAAAAGCAAATAATGCCAATCCAATTACAAGGATTAAAGCCATTGAGCGCTCTCTAATTTTAGATAAAATTGCCATACGTCATTAATTTAATTATCAGGGAGCGAAAGTACAATATCAGTTTAAATAATGCAACTGCTTAGCCACAATTATTTACGAGTATTTTATATTGATTATCCTAATCTTCTGTATTGTTAATTTGGAAGTAAACTTCCTCTATTTTAGAAGAACTTACTTTTAAAATTTTAATCACAAAGTCTGCAATTTTAATTTCTTCATTTTCTTCAGGAATATTCTCTGTATGTTCAATAATAAAACCGCCCAAAGTTTCGTATGCCTCTTCTTTAGGGATATTTAATTCGTATTCTTCATTTAAATGATCGATTTCTAATCTGGCAGAAAAACGAAATTCTTTTTCGTTAATTTGTTCCTCTAACAACTCTTGCGAATCGTGCTCGTCTTCTATTTCGCCGAATAATTCTTCTACAATATCTTCTACCGTTATCATTCCTGATGTTCCGCCATATTCATCTAAAACAATGGCAACACTTTTTCTCTTCTTGATTAAACTGTTTAAAACATCATGAATAATCATTGATTCAGGGACAATCTCAATAGGTAAAATTACAGATCGAATCGTTTTTGGGTTTTTAAACAATTCAAATGCATTTACATAACCAACAATATCATCAAGAGAATTTTTATAAATCAAAATTTTAGAGAAACCTGTTTCTACAAATATTTTTCTCAAATTTGCTATTGTTTCATGAAACTCAACCGCCATCATTTCTGTTCTTGGCACCATAATTTCTCTCGACTTTACTTTATGAAAATCTAAAGCATTTTGAAAAATTTGAATTTCAGAATCGAAAACTTCATGAGAATTACTCGTTTCTATTTGTTCGTTTATGTAATTACCCAATTCTTCTCTACTAAACTCGGTTTGTTCTTCATCTTTATTTGTTCTAAAAAAAACACGCAAAAAGAAATCAGATATAAAAGTGATAAATGATGAGAAAAAATAAAAAATGACAAAGAAAAAATAAGCTGGCACCGCAAAATATTTCAATGCTTCGTTGGCGTAAATTCTAAAGATAGCTTTTGGCAAAAACTCAGCAGTAATCAAAATCAATAATGTAGAAATAACGGTTTGAATTAACAGTACTGAAAACTCACTTAAAGAATCAGTTGGTAAAAATCCAACTAAAAAATCGCCCATATAAATACTATAAATCACCAACGCAATATTATTACCAACCAACATTGTGGTGATAAATTTTGATGATTTATTTGTAAGTTTTGCAAGGATATTAGAAATAAGACTGTCTTTCTTTTTTTCTAATTCAATATGTAGTTTGTTGGCAGAAACAAAAGCAATTTCCATTCCTGAGAAAAATGCCGAAAGTAAAATTGAAATAACAATGATTGCTATTTGTGCTTCCATTTAAAGATTTACTGGTTGTTTCTTGTTTGTACTTTTTTTCTAAAATATCTTTTAAAGAAAAAGACTAAGGTAATAAAAACTGCAAAACCTAACATTAAATACGATTTCTCTCTATCATCATTCCAACCTAAAATTGCTTCAATTAAAAAGATAATTGCAATAATTAAATATGCATATTGTAAGTATTTCCAAAGTGTATTCATTTTTATTCTTCTTTTAATAAATGTTCACTAGATTGTTTTTTTGCTAAAAATTTAGATAAATCTTTTTTAGATTCAAAACCGATTCCTTTAATATCATTATCTGGTGAAGTTAATCTAAATTTTTTTTCTGAGAAAAAGTAGTTAGTATTTTGATCCCAAAATAATTGATCTGTATATAATACCGAATTATCTGTATGATTTGTAATTACAACATTTCCGTTCAATTCAGTTATCATTGTTTTTGAGTACGATATAGCGTAATCTGCAAGTATTGTTATAGAGTCTTTTCCTTTATTTTCAAATGAAATTAATCTTAATCCTTCAGGAAATTCGTTATAAGGATGTTCAACTCTATTACTATAATCTTTTAATAAAGTAGAAAATAATTTTGATGTTGTTCTACCAGAATCTCTATAAACATGAGCAAAGTCTTTAGTTATACCAACTGGTAAATTTTTTGTTGATAAAAATTCTTTAACATCATTTGAATTATTAGTACAAGAAAAAAACATTGTTACTAAACCAATAGTAACAATGTTTTTAAATATTTTATTTAAACTAAAATTCATTCTTATTTTGCAGAAACCTTAACTGTTTCATTAATCCAACATTTAATTGTGTGTGGTGTACCTGCTTTTATTGTTTGACTAAACATTAACTTTTTAGATGGCTCTTGAGAAATATAATTCTTTATATATCTAGATGCTTTAGAAGCAATACTAGGATCTACAGCAACAGCTCTTCTTACTTTTCTTAATGCTGCAGTATATACCATTCTCTTATCAAATTCATTTGAACCACACTCATTAACGCTTGAAGCATATAAACCAGCTATTAACAAATAAGCTTTACCCATACTTGGTTTATTTTTAATAGCACGATTTGCATAACTTCTTGCTTGACTTTTTCTACCTTTTTTAGCAAATAACTGAGCAATTTTATATAAGTTTTCCGCTTTCTTAAAAGCATCTGGTTGCTGCTCTACAGCTTTCTTATAATACTCCATTGCTTCTGTTTCTTTTCCTTTCTTATATAAGATTCCAGCAAAAAATACTGAAGCCTCTGGTGATGGATCTGCTGCAACATAAGCTTCTACTAATGTCTCATACAATGGATCATCGGTACATTCTTTGTTATACATCCTAGAAACTGCTCTTTTTAACCACTTTGCATTGGTTTTGTTAGCAGGAAAATCTCTAGTATATAAAGGAATTAATCTATCACAAGTAGATAATTCTACAATTATTTGATCTAACCCAGCTTCAACTCGACCTAATGCTTTTGAATTACCAGCATAAGCACTCAACAACCTTTTTTCTCTCCCTTCTAAAACTTCTCCCTTTTCTTCTTTAGCTTTTAATGGTAAAAGCTTTTTAGCATAATCATTTAACTTTCCCTCTATAGATTCTAATACATCATCATATGTATCAAATACTTTTTGCGGATTGGTATCTTTATTTCTATCAGTTACTCCTTGAAAATACTTATATAAATTCTTAACACCCACTTTATTTGGGTCAATAGAGTAGGCTTTTTCTATTAACGAAAAAATCTCATCATTAGAACCAACTTTTTCTTTTGCTAAAAATGTAGCATAATCATTATGCATCTTTGCAGCATCCTTAGGAAAGTGTTGCAACCTTTGCTCATAAATCTTTTTTATTAATCCAGCAAATTCAGTTTTATCTCCACCACCCTTCAATTTTGCTTTAGCTAATCTATCTCCTAGTTTATATATGTTTACAGATAATTTAGGGCAATCTGCCATTAACTTTTTTAATCTAGGATAGGCTTTATCGTACTTTTTTGTTTGTACCTCTCCTTTAAATAAGTTATAAACAATACTACAATCATTAGCATTTTGCGCTAAAACACTATGATTCAAAAGCATAGTTACTGCTGCTAGTAAAAGTGTAATTTTTTTCATCATCTATCTGTTTTTAATTAGTCAATTCGTTTTTTTCTAAACCAAATATCATTAAGTGATAAGCTTAGTTTAAAGTTAAAATAGTTTTCTTGTATCAAGTTGTTTACCGTAGAACCTTTTTGCCCATACTCAACTCCTAAATTTAAGTTTGATAAATCTTTTAATGGTAAACCTAAACCAAAAGATATGCCAAAGTCAGTAATTTCTGTATAACTTCCAGTTGCGCCTGTTCCATTTACCATTAAACCAGTGTTTTCGAATCGAAAACCCGCCCTATAAGTCACTCTTTCCCAATAACTTGATATTGAATTATCCTTTGGTAAATAAAAACCTCCAATTGCTACTCTACTAGAATTATTATATTTATAAGAAGAACTTGTTAAGATTGATCCCTGTAAACTTAAAGCATCTTGAAACTCGTAATTTAAACCTATATACCATTTATTGTCTTTCCCTAACCCAACTCCTACAGCTGTTTTCATTGGGTTTACAACTTTACCTTTTATAGAAGCACTATATAATGTATCTTTTGGTATTTCTATAGTTGAAGATGCAATTGTTAAAGAATATAAATTTTCATTACCAGTTGTTTTTAAATTATTTTCTAACTTAAAAGAAGCCCCTAAATTTAGTTTTAACTTACTTTTCAGTTCTTTTTGATATTGTACTCCTAATTTTATCCCAGTACCTCTTATAGTTGTAACTTCATTGTTTTTAGTCCCAAACTGTGTATTTAATCTTTGTGATAAAATATTATTCTCTGTTTTTCCAAAAACATATTCTGCTTCTAGTCCTACTTTAAAATTCGTTAAAACCGAAATCCCGTAAGCTCCATATATTTTATTTGTACCTCCAGCTCCGTAAAACCTTGTTGCCTCAACTGCATTACCATTAGCATCATTAATTGCATTTAACAGAGAATACCCTACTGATGTATTTGGCTTCAATCCAAAAGAAACTCCTGCTTTTTTCCCAACAGGAAAACCAATATTTATATATGATAAAGTTGATGAAGTTGATTTTTGTGAGCCTGAAAAATCTTTTATAGTTAAGTCATTTACATTAACTCCAACAGAATATGTAGCAAATCTTAAAGCTGCATTTGATGCTGGATTTAAAAAATTTAAATGATACATATTATTAAAAGCTATTCCTATCCCTCCCATACTAGCTTGTTCTACAGTTTGAGAGCTGTATTGTTGACCAATACCAAAAAAAGAATAAGGAGACGAATTAGTTCTCTGAGCAGTTACTGTTATTGAAATAAATAGTAAAAATATATAGAAAATTCTCTTTAACATTACTTGTTGTTATATATCAAAATTGTGTTTAAACCTTCCAAAACAAAATTTGGATTGGCAAATATGCTACTTTTTAATTGTTTAGCCAAGAAATTTGTATCTCCTCCTGTTAAAACTATTGTTAAAAATGGATTTTCTCTTTCATATTGTTCAATTACTCCTTTTATTTCGTTTAAAACTCCATTAATCACACCAGAATGCATATTTTCCGCAGTAGTTTTCCCAACAAAATTCTCTGGAATTACTTTAGTTAACAAAGGTAATTTTGATGTATAAGAATGTAAAGATTTGTATCGCATTTCAATTCCTAAAGAAATTGCACCACCCAAATACTCTTTATGTTCATTTACAAAATCAAACGTAATGCAGGTTCCAGCGTCAATTACCAATAC
The DNA here is from genome assembly GCA_964022045.1 of uncultured Polaribacter sp. Taxonomy (GTDB): domain Bacteria; phylum Bacteroidota; class Bacteroidia; order Flavobacteriales; family Flavobacteriaceae; genus Polaribacter. Next base: position 11,233 of record CAXICE010000019.1, read on the forward strand.
ATCTTTATCTTGAAACTTATCTACCGCATTTGCTATCAAAGCAATTCTATCTACTCCTAAAGTTTTAGGGGTTTTGTATAAGTTTTTAAAAGGTACTTTTATTGAAGAATCTAAAACCAAAATGGAGGTTTTGTTTTTTAATTGATTCAGTACATTTTTAGAAATTTTCTTTACTGAAGATATTATTCCTTGATCAATAGAATATTTTTTGATAAATATATCAACTTCATTTAACAATTTATTAGAGTCAAAAACCTTTATTTCAAACAAGGTATCATTCTCAAAAACAGCCGCTTTGGTTCTCGAATTACCAACATCAATAATTAAATTCATCCTTTATTTTTAATTCCGACTCAAAAATACAATAGATTTTTTACAATTTTATTTGGTAGATTAAAAAAAGAGGTAGTATATTTGCATCCGCTAAGGCAATGGTACCTTAGCTCAGTTGGTAGAGCAAAGGACTGAAAATCCTTGTGTCCCTGGTTCGATTCCTGGAGGCACCACCATTAAACCCTATAAACATAATGTTTATAGGGTTTTTTATTTCATAACCAACAACTACAGTAAAATAGATTCAAGTATCATTCTTTAAGAAAACCAAAACTATTATTTTACATAAAAACCTCTAAAAGCAAATATCTTTTTTCTTTACTGTTACTAAATTACTTGTAATTAAATCCCTATATATCCTTTTCCTTAAAAAAACTTCAACTTAACTTGTTTAGAAATGACACATAAAAAGTTTTGTTTTAAGAAATACAATCAGACAAAAACACTGCTTTTTCTACATCAACTTCTGTCATTTTATTTTGTACTTTTACCGTTAAAGAACGAATTAAAAATATACAAGAGGAATTTCCCTTAGTACAAGAAACAAATACAGGAACAATTGTAAAAATTATTGTACCTTTAACAGAATGAGCTCTACAAACGAAATTAAAATAATATTAGCAGACGACCACAAACTACTTAGAGATGGACTAAAAAACATCATTGAACAAAGGTCAAATATGCACGTAATAGGGGAAGCTTCTGATGGCAGAGAAGCTGTAAAAAAATGCCTAAAATTACTTCCAGACATTATTATCATAGATGTCGCAATGCCTGATTTAAATGGCATAGAAGCAGCAAAACAGATTCACATAAACAATCCAGAGATAAAAATAATAGGTGTTTCTATGTATTCTAGTAAGGAATTTATTCAAGGTATGTTTAAATCTGGTGCTCTAGGCTACTTATTAAAGGATGGGGACGCAGAAGAATTAATTACTGCAATTACTACTGTAATGCAAAATAAAAAATATCTTGCTAAAAACCTAAATCAAGAGTTTCTTACTCTTCTTAAAAGAGGTGAATCTTTGGAAGAAACACCATTAAGCTCTAGAGAAAAAGAAGTTTTACAATTAATTGCAGAAGGCAATTCTTCAAAAAAGATAGGAGACATTTTATTTTTAAGTTCAAAAACCATTGATGTTCATAGAAATAACATTATGAAGAAGATAGATTTACATACAATACCAGAGCTTACAAAGTATGCCATTCAAAAAGGTTTAACATCTCTTTAATCACCTAGTAAAAAAAATCACATATTGTTTGTAATAAATAAGTATTTTGCTTAAGCATTTATAAAATAAAATATTTATATTTGCATCATATCCCCGCATTTTTTTATCCATAAGACACAAAATATTGATTTTAAAATCAACATTAAACAATCTATTGATTGTAGAAGATAATTATTTTATCGGGAACAAGATTTTTGACACAACTAAAGAAATTAGCAGTGTAGAAGATGTAATCCTTGTAAAATCTCTAAAGGAAGCGACTTCTTTGTTGAATGACACCAAATTTGAATTCATTATACTTGATTTGAATTTACCTGATGGAAACGGTATTGAGTTATTAAAATGGCTTAAAGAAAAATCAATTGAAACAAAGGTTTTTGTTTTTTCCACAAACACAGAATTAAAACAGATTTGCTTACGAAATGGTGCTTTTGCTTTTTTTGATAAAGCTAAAGATTTTGATGTTTTAATTGAAACTCTTAAAAATATCTAACAGAAACAAACAATTTTATTTTACTCTCAGAAAATTTAATAAAAAAAGGAAAGGAGAAAGTTAAAAGAAGTCCCTACATTTCTAATAACATCCCCTTTTCCTCAAGTTGATTCTATACTAAAGTGTTTATTTACAGACTGTATTTACCAATAAAACTGCAAATTATATTTTATAACAATAATTATTTACACAAAAATAATCAATAAGAAAAAACTACTCAATAGGTAATTTTCTTATTTACACTTTGCTTATCAATACTTTTATTTGATAAACTGAACTACTCTATAAATATTTTACTTGAATTCTCTTCAAGAATTATACTTCAAAAAAAAGGAAAGGAGAAAGTTAAAAGAAGTCCCTACATTTCTAATAACAGTCCCCAGTTCCTTAGGTTACTTTTGTGTAAAAGTGTTTGCTTATAAACGGTATTTAAGCCCAACAAAACCACTAATAATGTATTCGTTTTTTGAGTTGTAAAGAGCTTTTAAATCTTGTCTTTGTGTAAGTTGTTGTGTACAAATAACCTTTAACCTGTCATTAATTTTATAATTTAATTCTCCACTAAGACTAAAACTGTAGAAACCTTCTTGTTGTCGATAAATTTTTCCAAAATCTAAGTAAACACCACCACCAATTTTTTTATAGATACTTTCTACAATATATCCTGCTCCTAAAGAAAAACGCTTATAATTCTTTCCTACTAAATCTGCATATTCAACTGAAGCATATGCTGAAAAATAACTCTTTTCTAAAGCGTAAACAGGAATCTCTAATTTAGATAATAGATTAGTAGTTAATGGGTAGTTACCTTTTTGATCTCCAACTAAAAGAAGTCTTGTGTCTTGTTGAAGAGATATTTCAATGTTGTTTTGTCCGTAGCTATAAAATGCAAATATAAAACTGCAAACAAATAATATTTTTCTCATAATGGGGGAATTTATGTGATTAATTATTTATTTATACAAACATATCCAATAACAAAAAACCTCCCAATAGGTAATTTCCTTAATCAACTTAAACAAAACTAAACAGTAGCGCACAAAAACATCTTAATATACAAAAAAACAAATAGTTGTATTTAATATTTAAAAAAGATATTTTTTCACTATGATTACAAAAAAAAAAAAAAAAAAAAAAAAAACAAGTATTAAATCTATAAAACTATTATTCACTAAACCTAGTAAAGATGTTTAAACTTCCTACAATTAAAAACAGCATAAATTTCAATCTACAT
>CAXICE010000020.1:0-14451 GCA_964022045.1 uncultured Polaribacter sp.
CCTAATTTCAACGTTTTCTTTTCAAATTTTTCTCCAACTTTTACTTCAACATAAGGCTCTTCAGTTTTTCTATCAAAACGCAACAAACCTTCTTTTATAGACAACACATCTTTTCTTTCTTGTAAAACAATATCTGCATTGGCACTATAACCAGCTCTAATAAAGTATTTATTATCTAAAGTTACATCTGCTTTTATTTTAAATTGAACTGCTCCTCCTTCTTCTGTTCCTTTTGGAGCGACAAAATTTAACACAGCTGGAAATTTAACTCCTTCAATTGCTCCTAAAGAAACTTCAATGTTAGTCCCTATTTTTAACTTACTAACTTCAGATTCATCAACTTTCCCTTCAAAAATCATTTTTGTCATATCTGCAATACTAGCAATTGTAGTTCCTGCATTAAAGTCGTTTGTTTGTGTAACTTGATATCCTTTTTTAACAGGAATTTCAAGAATCATTCCTGATGCAGTTGCTCTAATATTAGTATTAGCAGTTTTTCCTAATCCAGCAGTAGAACCTTTTTTAATGATTTCTAAATCAGATTCTGCATTAGATAAACTTAATTTTGCATTGTTAAAGTTTAACTCAGTAGATTCAAATTCTTGACGAGAAATTACACCTTTATCAAATAATTTTTTGCTTCTATCATAAGAAACTTTTGCATTATTATAGGTTAATTTTGCTGATTTTACTCTACCTGTAGCACTGTTTAAAGCAGAAATATTTGGTACAACTCTTACGGTTGCTATTAAATCTCCATTTTTTACAACGGCTCCTTCTTCAACAAATACTTCACTAATAATACCAGTAATTTGGGGTTTAATTTCAACTTCTTCTAACGGTACAACTTTACCTGTTGCTACTGTTTTCTTAACAATTGTAGTTGTGAAAGCTGTTTCTGTTTCAAATTCTATGATGTTGGTTTTGTTCTTTTTACCGAACCAAATAAGTGCAGCGATAAAACCGATTGCTACAATTGCTAAAATAATTTTTGCTCTTTTACTCATAATTGTTACTTGTTTATTCTTCTCTTAATGCTTCTATTGGTTTAACTAATGTTGCCATGTATGCAGGAATTAATCCTATTAAAGTTCCTAATATTGTTAATGTTAAAAATGCTATTAATATAATTGGAATGTTTACTGTTGGATTTATCAAAATTGCATCATCTCCGCTTCCAACCATTTTATCTAGCCCAAATAAAACCAGGGCTCCAAATACAATTCCCAGCATTCCAGCAACTGTTGTTAAAAAAATAGATTCTAATACAATTTGTCTTCTAATACTTATAGGTGTTGCACCAAGTGCGCGTCTAATACCAATTTCTTTTGTGCGTTCTTTTACCGTAATCAATAAGATGTTTCCAATTGCAAAAACACCTGCAATTAAAGTTGCTATACCTACAAACCATGTTAAAAACTGCATCCCAGTTAAAAACCCTGTCACTTTTCCAATTTCTACACCAAGGTTAACGCTACCAAAAGCCCTTTTGTCTTCTGGATGAACTTTGTGAAGGTTTTTTAAGGTTAATAAAATATCTGCTTCCATTTGTTCGATATCAATTCCCTCATTAGCAGTAATCATCATCCAGTCAATTTTATTCCCAGTATTATATACTTTTTGAAAAGTTGTAAATGGAATGTAAGCAGAATCACCATCAAAGCTAATTCCATTTGATCGCTTATAAACACCAATAACTTTGTAGTTTATATTGTTTATCTTAACTAATTGACCAATTGGTTTTTCGTTTTTTTCAAACAATTGCTTGTACATTTCTTCAGAAATTACACAAACTTTTGCTGTTGATAAAATATCATTACCATTTAAAAATCGACCATACATTAGGTCTTTTTTCTGAATTTGATCCAATACAGGATAATCTCCACTTACCTGAAAATTACCAGTTTTAAACCCTTTTACAATTAAATTAGAAGTTTGATTTCTTGGGGCTAATAATTTTATTTCGTCACTATACTCACTCTTTAATATTTCAACATCTTTTAATGTTAAACTAAACCTTCTGTTTTTTTGAAATCCTTTAAATGGAGTGTCTGTAGCTTGAGTCCAAACAAAAACACTGTTGGTTGCAAAACTTCCAAAAATTTTATTGAAATTGTTCTCTATTCCTCTTGCTGCTCCTAATAAAACAACTAACAAGAATATTCCCCATAAAACACCAATAATAGTAATTATAGTACGCATTTTATTTTTACGAATACTTCCGTAAATTTCTTGCCATGTATCTGAATCAAATAAAAACTTCATGTTAATCTGCTCTTAGTGCTACTATTGGTTTAATTTTCGCTGCTTTTTTTGCCGGAACATAACTGGCAATCAACCCTGATAGAATCAACGTAATGGTTGCTCCGATTACTATACTTGGGCTTACACTTGGGTCTTTAATAAAATACTCTTCCAAAACTTTCCTTAAAGAGTCAAGACTTAAAATGTATGTTCCAAGTGATAATCCTATATATCCAGCAATTGTAGTAATTAAAACAGTTTCCTGAACTACCATTCCTATAATTGAAGAAGGTTGTGCTCCTAGTGCTTTACGAATTCCGAATTCTTTGGTACGTTCTTTTATCACAAAAATCATAATATTACTAATTCCAATAATACCTGCAATTAAAGTTCCAGATCCAATAAATATTACGATAAAATATAAGGCAATAACAAAAGCTCCAACTCCTTTATTTGCTTCAGCCATGTTTTGTACAGACAAAGCGCTTTGATCATCTGGATGAATGTCTAGCTTTTTTCTTAGATCACGTTCCATTTTATTACCAAATGCAATGGCTTCATCTAAACTTAAATCGGGATTGTAACCAATTACAATCTGACTCAAATTATCATTGTTTCCATAAATCATTTGTGCTGTTGTAACTGGCATAAATGTTTTACGCTCTTCGTTGTCTCCTCCTTCGTCAGAAAAAACACCAATAACTTGATATGAAATACCACTTACGTTTATACGTTTACCTATTGCTGGCTTCTCTCCAAATAAATCTTGCTTTACTAAACGACCAATAACAATAACTTTAGCTCTTTCTTTTAAATCTCTGTTATTGATGTATCTACCTTCATCAATAATTGTTTTTTCTAAAAATTGATGATCTGGATGTACTGCTTGTAAACTATAATTGTCTTGTTTTGTTTTATAAGAAATATTTACATTTCTGTTTACTCTTGCAGTTAAATGTTGAATTTTAGAATCATACTCATTCTTTACAAAATCAAAGTCCTTATTCTTTAATTGAATTCTTCTACCAGTTTGTAATCCTTTAAAAGGTTTTGATGTTTTCCATACTCTAACTGACATAAAATTTGCTGCATCATCTGCAAATGCATCACCAAAAGAATTGCTTAATCCAGTTACAACTCCAAATAATAAAGTAAAAAGTAAAATTGCAAAAGCAACAGTAAAACCAGACATTACTGAACGTAACTTGTTTTTACTAATGCTTTGAAATATTTCTCTCCAACGATCTATATCAAACATATTAAACCGCTTTTGAGTTTACTCCAGTTAACTCATCGCTAATAATAACACCATCTTTTAAACGAACTACTCTTTTTGTTTGTTCTGCAACTTCTTCTTCGTGCGTAATAACAAAAACCGTCATTCCTTCATTATTAATGTCTCTTAACAAATCCATTACATTATCTGTAGTAGTAGAATCTAAGGCTCCAGTAGGTTCATCTGCTAAAACAACTTTTGGTTGTGTTACTAATGCTCTTGCAATTGCAACACGCTGTTTTTGCCCACCAGAAAGCTCGTTTGGTAAATGATTTACCCACGGACCTAACTCTACTTTTTCTAAGTACTCTTTTGCTATTTTTAATCGCTCTTTTCTTGCCATTCCTTTATAATACAAAGGCAATGCAACGTTTTCTAAAGCTGTTTTATAAGAAATTAAATTAAATGATTGAAATACAAATCCTAAAAATTTATTACGTAAAATCGCTGCTTTCTTCTCATTTAAGTTATCAATTAACTGACCATTTAAATAGTATTCTCCTTCATCATGCTCATCTAATAAACCAACAATGTTTAATAAAGTAGATTTACCAGAACCAGAAGATCCCATAATAGATACAAATTCACCTTCTCTAATATGTAAATCTATTCCTTTTAAAACGTGCAAAGAATCTTTTCCAATCGGATAAGACTTGTGGAGTTTTTTAATTTCTATCATCTTGATTCGTTAATTTTTTTCGAAAGTAATTATTGTACTTTTTATTAGTTATTAATGTTTTGTTAAAGATTAGCCTTAACAAACAAATATGTTCAATTTTTTAATTACTTCTGAGTATCTGACGTCTTAAAGCAATATTTGTTACAAGAAATTCAGAAATTTTATGGAAATTTGTAAAATAATTGTTTAAAAGATAATTTTTAATAATGGATGCATTCGATAAAATACATGATAACAAGCAAATAGTTCTTTTTGATGGTGTCTGTAATTTTTGTAATTCTTCTATTTTAAAAATTATAAAAAATGATAAAAAAGACATATTCGTATTTGCTCCACTACAATCTGAAGTGGGCAAACAACTTACAAATCATTTTAAAATTGATATCACTAAAATAGATTCAATTATTTTAGTTTCTTCTGAAGCCAATTTTTATATTAAATCAACCGCAGCTCTAAAAATCATCAATCATTTTGGTGGATTTTGGAATCTCTTTAAAATTGGGTGGATTTTACCTGTTTCTTTTAGAGATTTCTTTTACAATTATATTGCCAAAAATCGTTACAAATGGTTCGGTAAAAAAGAAAGCTGCATGATACCAACACCTAAAATTAAATCTAAATTTATAGCATAATGAACAATGTAAAATGTGTAATTTTTGATATGGACGGAGTAATAATCGACTCTGAATTACTACATAAAAAAGCTTATTACGAAACTTTTATCTCTTTAGGGTTAGATGTTTCTGAAGAACTATATAAAACCCTAACAGGTTCATCAACCATTAATGCATTTCAGAAGTTAGTTGCTCATTTTAATTTAAATGAAGACCCAAATGAGTTGGTTTTACAAAAGAGAAAAAGATATGTAAATTTCTTTGAAAACGATCCAACATTACATTTAGTTAATGGTGTTGAAGAAATTATCAAATATTTTTATCACAAAGAAATTACGCTTGTATTAGCTTCTTCTTCTGCCATGGTTAATATTGATAGAGTTTTTAATCGATTTGATTTAAACAAATATTTTACTGCAAAAATTAGCGGTGCAGATTTAGTGGAATCAAAACCTCATCCAGAAATTTTTGAGAAAGCTGCTGTATTAGGCAACACACCAAAAGAAAACTGTATTGTAATTGAAGATTCTGATAACGGAGTAAAAGCAGCTAATGATGCTGGTATTTTTGTCTTCGGATACAGAAATCCTTTAGCAGCAGATCAAACCCTCGAAAATGCTGATAAAGTAATCACAGATTTCTCTGAACTAAAGAAATATATTTAATTTTTTAAAAAAAATCTCAAAAAAACAATTTTTATATCATTATTAATCGTAATATTGCAATATAATAATCAATAATAAAATGGGATTAACAAAAACTGAAATATTTACAGAGAGTCAAAACAGAATTGCTTTGTTTGCAAAAGTATTTGGTCATCCAGCTAGAGTGGCAATTCTACAGCATTTATTTAAAATAAATACTTGTGTCTGTGGCGACTTGGTTAACGTTATCAAATTAGCGCAACCAACAATTTCGCAACACCTTAAAGAATTAAAATCATTAGGTTTGATAAAAGGAAACGTAGAAGGAACAAGTGTCTGTTATTGTATTCATCAAGAAAACTGGACGCATATGAAAGAAACTATGTTTCAATTTTTAAATCAAGATGAAATTAAAAAAGAAGGTTGTTGTTAAATACTTTATCAGTAAAACATATTAAAAAATAAGAATTATGAAATTATCAGAAATTAAATCAAGCTTAAAAACATTAGATACAATTGCTTTTCAATTACCAAATGGAACATTGGTTCCAAATCATTTTCATGTAACTGAAATCGGAAAAATTACAAAAAATTTTATTGATTGTGGCGGAACAATTCGTAAAGAAGAAGTTGTAAATTTTCAACTTTGGGATGCTGATGATTATGATCACAGATTACATCCAGAAAAATTGATAGATATTATTAATCTTTCTGAAAAAGTTTTAGAAATTGGTGATTTAGAAATTGAAGTTGAATTTCAAGGAGAAACCATTCAGAAATTTGGTTTAGATTTTGATGGAAAAAACTATTTACTAACAACAAAACAAACAGATTGTTTGGCAAGAGACAAATGTGAAGTGCCTGCTGCAACAGTTATAGAAACTGAGAGTTGTTGTTCTCCAACAAGCGGATGTTGTTAAAAATTAAATCAAAAAATGATGCCTGTATTAAGTTCAATTAAAGAAACTGTATCAACATTAAATATCAATACAGTTTCAAGTGAAAGAAAAATAATTTTAAAACCTTTAATTGATTTCATTCAATCAAAAATTGATAAAAAAGAAAAGGTTCGATTAAATTTTATTTGTACACATAATTCTCGTAGAAGTCATTTATCTCAAATTTGGGCGCAAACAATGGCGCATCATTTCAATATTAAAAATGTGAATTGCTATTCTGCCGGAACAGAAGCAACAGCTTTATTTCCAATAATTGCTGATACATTGGTGAATTCTGGATTTAATATTAACAGAAAGTCTGATAATAGCAACCCTATTTACACTATTAATTATGCAGAAAATGAACATCCAATAATTGGATTTTCTAAAACGTTATATGATGATTTTAATCCTAAATCTGAATTTGCTGCGATAATGACATGTTCTGAAGCTGATGAAGGTTGCCCGTTTATTGCAGGAGCAGAAAAACGAATTTCAGTTCCTTTTGAAGATCCAAAAGCTTTTGATAACACACCACAACAATTAGAAAAATATAATGAAAGAAGTATGCAAATTGCTACAGAAATGCGTTATGTTTTTTCTCAAATAAAATCTTAAACTACTAACAAGAAAGTATTATTTTTCGATTGGTAAATGAGGTAAACTCCCCCATTCTGTCCAAGAACCATCATAAACAGAAATAGTTTTATAACCAATAACTGTTGCTGCTAGAGCTAGTACGCAAGCTGTAATTCCTGATCCGCAAGAAAACATTAGTTCTTTATTTTTTGGACTTATTTCTTTGAATAAATCCTTTAACTCTTCTTCCTTTTTTAATTCTAAATTATTTAAGACTGAAGTATAAGGCAAGCTTTTAGAAGTTGGAATGTGTCCACTTCTTATTTCTTTTCTTGGTTCTGATTCAGTCGCATTAAACCTTCCTGCAGAACGTGCATCTACAATTTGTGTGTTAGAACGTGAAATTGACTCTAAAACAACATCAGAGTTAACAATTTTTCCTGATTGATAATTTACTTCAAAATTACCCAATTCAAAATTATGAGTTTGTTTTTTCTCTATTGGATAATTTGCTGCTTTCCATGCAGGAAATCCTCCATCTAAAACAGCAATATTTTTAAAGCCCATAGATATAAAAAGCCACCAAACTCTTGGTGAAGAATAAATTCCGTATGCATCATAAACAACAATACAAGAATCTTTATTGATTCCTAATTTCTTTGCTTCATTTTCAAAATCTGTAGAACTCAACGTAGTATTTGGAAATGATGCACCTTGAATTGAAAACACTTTTTTAATATCAAAAAAGCGTGTATTTTTAATTTGGCTGTCTTCTAAATCATTAGTTGATTTACTTAAAGTAACTTTAGGAATTGTTCCGTCTAAAACTATTAAATTGGTTGCATCTTTATGTTGATACAACCAATTTACAGAAACTAATGGTTTTTCAATTTTTAACAAAGTATCCATTAATTTTATATCTAATATTTTTATTTTACTGCATCGTAATTATCGTCCCAATTTTGAACATGAGGTTCTCCTAATTTATCAACAGACTTAGCAACTAACATAGAAACTGCTGCATCTCCAGTTACATTTACAACTGTTCTACACATATCTAAAGGTCTATCAACAGCAAAAATTAATGCCAAACCAGCTTCTGGAATTCCGGCATAACCTAAAACTCCAACTAGCATAACCATTCCTGCTCCAGGAACCGCAGCAGAACCAATTGATGCTAAAGTTGCCGTTGCAATAATTCCTAGTTGTGTTCCAAACGTTAAATCCATTCCAAATGCTTGTGCAATAAATACCGCCGCAACTGCTTGATATAAACTTGTTCCGTCCATGTTAATAGTTGCTCCAATTGGCAATACAAAACTCGCTACTTCTTCTTCTACTCCAATATGCTCTGTAACTCTTTCCATTGTTACAGGTAATGTAGCAGCACTTGAACTTGTAGAAAATGCTAATAATTGAGCTGGTGAAATTGCTTTCATAAAAAAGTTTGGGCTTTTCTTAGTGAAAATAACTACTAAAATATTATAAACAACAACCATTAACATTAAACCGCCCACAACTGTTAATGCGTACCAACCTAATGCTTTAAATAAATCTAAACTTGGCGATTCTACTACCAATGCTGCTAATAAAGCAAATACACCATAAGGTGCAGCAAGCATTATTAAATCTACCATTTTGAGAATGACCTCGTTAAATCCATCAAAAAATTTCTTTACAGTTTCTCCTTTTTCTTCTGGAATTAAAATCAAACCAATTCCGAAAAATACTGCAAAAAAGATAACTTGTAACATGTTTCTGTTACTTGTTGCTGCTTCAAAAATATTACTTGGTACTAAATCAACCAAAGCTTGTAATGGGCCACTTTGCGATTGCTTTGCAGCTTCATCTTTATATTTTGTAGTGTTTGTACTATAACTATCTACCATTTCTTTTCTTGTTTCCTCGGTAATTGATTTACCAGGATTTACAATGTTTACTAAAACCAATCCGATTGAAACCGCAATTACAGTGGTAACAATATAAATTCCGATGGTTCTTCCTCCCATTTTAGAAAGTTTAGAAATGTCTTTTAAATCAGAAACTCCTTTAATTAATGCAGCCAAAATAAGCGGAATTGCAATTAATTTTAACGAGTTGATAAAAATGGTTCCAAAAGGTTTTATCCAATCTTTTATAAAGTCTTTACCGAAATCAAAATTGGTCATAATCAGAGCAAAAACAACTCCTAATAACATTCCTAATAAGATTCTCCAGTGTAGTGCTAATTTTTTCATTTAATAGAATTATAATTATAGTTTTGAAAGGTAAAAAAAATACAAACCAACATCCAAATTTCTTAGCGTTATTTTAGAAAACTACTGCTGTAAATTTTCTGTAACTAGAATCATGTTGTATTTTTGCAGCAGAATTTAGAAAATGGAAAAATTAAAAAAACGTTGGAACTTAACTTCAAACTGGCAAGTACTTGTTATTTTATTAGTGTTTTCAATTACTGGCTATAGTTCTTTGCTTATTGCAAAACCCGTTTTAAATTTAGTTGGATTAGACCAAGCGAATACAAATCCTTGGTTATATAGACCCTTGAGAATTCTATTAATTTTCCCTTTTTATCAAGTTTTAATTGTTTGTTACGGATGGCTTTTTGGTCAATTTGAATTTTTCTGGAATTTTGAAAAGAAAATGTTAAGCAGATTAGGGTTTAAACGTTTCTTTAAAAGTGATAAAGAATAATGGAATTTACTTCATTTTTAAATACAATAAACCACATTAAAACTGCAGAAATTGGCGGATTAGAATCTCAATTTAGGTTGGCACCAAAAATGCGTCTGAATTATAATGAGGAAAAAATTGCAGCAAGCAACCCAAAAAAGGCAGCAGTTTTGGCATTGTTTTATCCAAATAAAAAAGGTGAAACATGTTTTTTATTAACACAAAGAGCTAGTTATAAAGGCACACATTCTGCACAAATTAGTTTTCCTGGTGGGAAAATTGAAAAATCAGATAAGAACTTAAAAGAAACTGCAATCAGAGAAACTTTTGAAGAAGTTGGTATATCAAAAGAAAACATCAATGTCATTAGAGAAATAACCGATGTGTATATTCCGCCAAGTAATTTTTTAGCAACGCCATTTATTGCTTTTTCAGAAAAAAAACCAACTTTAACGATTAATCATGAAGTAGATCATACTTTTGATGTTTTACTCAAAGATTTGCTAGACGATTCTAATGTTTCATCTATAAATATAACAACTTCGTATGCTAATAATATCGAAGTACCATGCTTTAAGCTAAATGATTACATTGTTTGGGGAGCAACAGCAATGATTCTAAATGAAATTAAAGAATTATTAAAATAGCGTTTTTCTATATTCTTTTGTACTTTCGCAAGCACCTAACTAGTAAACTTAAAACCAACTATTAATGCCTTTATTCAAGAGAAATCCTTTTGGACATATCCTTTTTTTAAAAAAATGGATTATTAGAATATTTGCTGCTGTTTCTCACGGTAGATATAAGCGTTTTAATAACCTACAAATTGAAGGTTCTGAAATCATAAGAAACTTACCAGGCAACAATGTTTTATTTGTTTCAAACCATCAAACATATTTTGCTGATGTAACAGCAATGTTTCATGTTTTTAACGCTGCATTAAAAGGTAGAGATAATAACATTAAAAACATCGGCTATATTTGGCAACCAAAATTAAACATTTATTATGTGGCTGCTGGTGAAACCATGCGTGCCGGATTATTACCAAAAATCTTTGCATATGCAGGTTCTATTTCAATTGAAAGAACTTGGAGAAGTGAAGGAAAAAATGTGAATAGACAAGTAAAAATGTCTGATGTTTCTAATATTGGAAAAGCATTAAATGACGGTTGGGTTATTACGTTTCCGCAAGGAACAACAACACCATTTAAACCAATTAGAAGAGGTACAGCACATATTATTAAAAAGCACAAACCCATTGTAGTTCCTATTGTTATTGATGGATTTAGACGTTCTTTTGATAAAAAAGGCTTGGTTATTAAAAAGAGAAACGTGTTACAATCTATGGTGATTAAAGAGCCTTTAGATATTGATTACGAAAATGAAGATGTAAAGGATATTGTAAAGAAAATAGAATTTGCAATTGAGCAACATCCTTCTTTCTTAAAAGTATTGACACCAGAAGAATACGCAAAACAAGAAGAGGAATTGAACAAGAAACGAGAGTTTTGGAGTTAACAACATAAAAAAGGAGCAACAATTGTTGCTCCTTTTTTATTTATACTACTTGCAATTATTTTCCTAACCAAGCATTCATCATCCAGATTGTTTTTTCTTGCTCTGCAATAAAATCGCTCATCATAGAATTGGTTCCTTCATCATTTGCATCACCAGATTCGTCTAAAATTATTCTCTCGATTGATAACAATTCAGAAAGTGAATTTACGATTACTTCTACCGCTTCAATATCATTAGAAACATTTTTTGCAACAGGAACTTTCGCTAAAGAAGTATATTCTTCAAATGTATGTAATGGTTTTCCTTGAAGCGTTAAAATTCTTTCTGCAATCATGTCTATCTTTATTTGTGAATCATTATAAAACTCTTCAAACTTAACATGTAATTCAAAAAAGTTTTTCCCTTTAATATTCCAGTGCAAACCTCTTAAACTTTGGTAATACACTTGAAAATTTGCTAATAAAACATTTAAATCATTTGCTGTTTTTATTGTTTTCTCTTTATCTAATCCTAAAATTGTTGTGTTCATTTTTTGTTCTTTTTTTTGTTCAATACAAATTTAACACAACTTTATTCTTAAAAACTATAAATATTATTGATAGTTTTAATATCTTTATCAAAAATATTGATAAATGACAATCACACAATTAAAATACGTGCTTTCTGTTGCTGAATATCAGAATTTCACCATTGCTGCAGAGCACAGTTTTGTTACTCAACCAACGTTGAGTATGCAAATTCAGAAATTAGAAGACGAGCTAAACGCCAAAATATTTAACAGATCTAAAAAGCCAATTGAACTAACAGAAGTTGGTAAAAAGATTGTTGAACAAGCTAAAATTATTGTAGATGAAAGTACACGAATTGTAGATATTGTACATCAACAAAAAGGATACATTGGTGGCGAATTCAAATTAGGAATAATTCCTACAATTATGCCAACTTTACTGCCAATGTTTTTACATAATTTTACTAAAAAATATCCAAAAGTAAAATTGATAATTGAGGAATTAACAACCGAAGAAATTATCAGAAAATTAACTGACGGACATATTGATGCTGCAATTGCAGCAACTCCGTTAGAAAATGAAGCAATTAAAGAACGTCCTTTGTATTATGAACCTTTTGTAGGTTTAATTCCGCAAGGTCATCGTCTATTTAATAATAAAAACATTTCTGCTGAAGAGTTAGAAGTTGATGATATTTTATTACTAGAAGACGGACATTGTTTTAAAGACAGCGTTTTAAATTTATGTAGAAGTTACAGAAGCGATTCTAGTAGAAATTTTCAACTACAAAGTGGAAGTTTTGATACATTAATCAAACTATCTAAAGAAGGATTAGGAATGACTCTAATTCCATATTTACAAACCTTAGATTTAAACGAAAAAGACAAACAATTTTTACGTGAATTTTCTTCGCCACCACCTGCAAGAGAAGTGAGTTTATTATATCATAAATCGCAATTAAAAATGCAAATGGTAGAAGCGTTAAAAACTACTATTGATGGTGTAGTTAGAGGAGCTATTTCTTTTAGTGATGTTAAAATTATAAGTCCGATTCAAAAGAAGTAAAAAATATTTAACACAAAAAAAAAGGAAGCTATTAGCTTCCTTTTTTTTATGATTAAGAATACATATTAGCTCTTAATTCTTTAATTTTTGGATCAGATAAATATTCATCAAAAGTAGCATATCTATCAATGGCTCCTTTTGGAGTAATTTCTATAATTCTGTTGGCAACGGTTTGCGCAAACTCATGATCATGCGTAGAAAACAACACAGTTCCTTTAAAGTTTATTAACGAATTATTTAAAGCTTGAATCGATTCTAAATCTAAGTGATTTGTTGGCTCGTCTAATTGTAAAATATTGGCTCTTGTCATCATCATTCTAGACAACATACAACGCACTTTTTCTCCTCCAGACAACACATTACATTTCTTTAATGCTTCTTCTCCTGAGAAAATCATTTTCCCTAAAAACCCTCTTAAAAAAACTTCTTCTCTTTCTTCTTCAGTTTGTGCGTACTGACGTAACCAATCTACCAAATCTAATTCTGCATTCTGAAAATACTCAGCATTTTCTAATGGTAAATACGATTGAGTTGTAGTAACTCCCCAATTAAATTTACCAGCATCTGCTTTTTCTTTTCCGTTGATAATTTGATAAAAAGCAGTGACAGCTCTAGAATTTTTAGAAATAATAGCCACCTTATCGCCTTTATTTAAGTTGATATGAATGTCGTTAAACAAATACTCTCCTTCAAACTTCTTAGACAATCCTTCTATATTTAAAATTTGATCTCCAGCTTCTCTTTCTCTTTTAAAAATAATTGCAGGATAACGTCTGCTCGATGGTTTAATATCATCAACATTTAACTTATCAATCATTTTTTTACGACTTGTTGCCTGTTTAGACTTTGCCATATTTGCAGAAAAACGACGAATAAATTCTTCTAATTCTTTCTTTTTATCTTCTGCTTTTTTATTTGCTTGCGCTCTTTGTTTTGCTGCTAACTGACTAGATTCATACCAAAAAGTATAGTTCCCAGAAAAGTGATTTATTTTTCCGAAATCAATATCAGAAATATGTGTACAAACTGCATCTAAAAAGTGTCTATCATGCGAAACTACAATTACTGTATTATCATAATTTGCTAAGAAATTTTCTAACCAATTTATCGTTTCAAAATCCAAATCATTGGTTGGCTCATCCATAATTAAAACATCTGGAGAACCAAATAAAGCTTGCGCTAATAACACACGTACTTTTTGTTTACCATCCAAATCTTTCATCAATGCATAATGCAAATCCTCTTTAATTCCTAAATTCGATAACATTGAAGCCGCATCAGAATCTGCATTCCAACCATTCATTTCTTCAA
Organism: uncultured Polaribacter sp.; assembly: GCA_964022045.1. Taxonomy (GTDB): domain Bacteria; phylum Bacteroidota; class Bacteroidia; order Flavobacteriales; family Flavobacteriaceae; genus Polaribacter. The sequence continues at coordinate 14,051 of CAXICE010000020.1, forward strand.
AAGTTACTTGCAACTCACCAATTTTCTCTGCGTTTTCATCAGTATAATCAGCATACAAAGCATCCATTTCTTTTTTTATGGCAGACAATTCTTTGTTCCCCATAATTACAGTTTCTAAGACCGGAATCTCATCAAAAGCAAAGTGATTTTGTGATAAAACAGACATTCTTTTTCCTGGTTCTAAATGAACATGACCAGAAGTAGGTTCTTGTTCGCCAGAAATTATTTTAAGAAAAGTAGATTTCCCTGCACCATTTGCACCGATAATTCCGTAGCAATTACCTTGTACAAATTTTGTATTTACTTCATCAAATAAAATTCTTTTACCAAACTGTACTGATAAATTAGAAACTGAAAGCATTGTTGTAATTTTAAAATTTTTGCAAAAATATGAAATTTAT
>CAXICE010000021.1:0-14253 GCA_964022045.1 uncultured Polaribacter sp.
TGTGATGGACCTAAAAGTCCAAAATACGCAAGTTCTAAGTCTTTCAATGCCATTAAATATTGAATGTCTTTATTAAAACTGTGTGTCATTAATACAACAGCAGTGTTTTTATCTAATTCAGAAACACCAACATTATCATAAGTTGGTGTTAGTAAACTTTTTGCTCCAACAAAATATTCTAAAGATTTAGCTTCGTCTGGTGGTGCAACAATATGCACTTGCCAACCAATTTGCGATGCCATTTTACATAGTTGCACAGCATCGTGTTCTGCACCAAAAATATACAGCTGAAAAATGGGAGAAAATTCTTGTGTAAAACATTCAAACTTTGAAATGTTTGATGTATCAATTGATGAAGTTAAATTATAAGATTCATTTTCTAAACGAAGTATAGAACCAATTCCTATTTCATCATCAATCAGAAAATAAGAATCACAAGTAAAGTGTTTTCTGTTTGTTAATGTTTTTTGAAAAGCTTCATAACATTTTTCTGAAATATTTAAAGGTTCTAATAAAATGTAAATAATCCCTTCACAACCTAAACGAAAACGACCATCGTAATTTATCAATTTAGGTTTCCCAGTTTTAAAAACACTTTGAGCTTGTAAATACACTTCTTTTTCTACACAGCCGCCACTTACAGCGCCAATCCACTTATTGTGCTCACCCAACAGCATTCTAACTCCAGGTCTTCTGTAGGAAGAGCCATTTAAAGCCACAACAGTAGCTAAAACAGACTTTATGCCTTTTTTCTGCCAAATAAAACCAGTTTCAAGAAGCTCTTTTAATTCGTGTGTCATTTTTATAATCTGAAATAGTGTTCAAAAAACAAACCTACTTTAATGTAAATTGATTAAAGTAGGTTTTAAAAATGTATTTTTTATTAGACTTGTTCTGCCGTTGTAAACGGTTGATTATAATAACGTTTTCCTGTAGCTTTGTACATTGCATTTGCTAATGCTGCAACTACTGGTGGCAATCCTGGTTCTCCTAATCCTGTTGGAGAAATTCCATTTTCAACAAAGAAAACCTCAATACTTTTTGGTGCTTGAGAATGTCTTATCAATTGATAAGTGTCAAAATTTGATTGTTGATTAACACCTTTATCAAAAGTTAATTCACTGTACATTGCATGTCCAATTCCGTCGATAACTCCACCTTGAATCATGTTTTTTGCAGCATCAGGATTTACCAAAATTCCACAATCAACAGCACACCAAACTTTCTGAACTTTCGGTTTTCCATTTTCCATAATTATATCGACAACTTCTGCAACATACGTAGAATGACAATAATAAGCGGCAACACCACGATGAACTCCTGGAGATGTCTTTCCCCAATTCGATTTTTCTTTTACCAGTTTTAAAACACCAGCATAACGCTTTGCATCATAATCGTTTCTTTTTCCAACAGGATTTTTAATGGCCCGGTCAAACAATTCTAATCTAAATTCTATGGGATCTTTTCCAGCTAATTCAGCAACTTCATCTAAGAAAGATTGTTCTGCTCCAGCAGCAAAATGCGATCCTGGCGCACGCCAAGCTCCTGTTGTAATATTTGTTTTAACTGCAAATTTTTCTACTAAATAATTATCTATTGTTCCGGCAGGAAAACGATTTGTGTAAATTCCACCATTTGGAACGCCAGCACCTTTTGCAGAAAATGCAATTAAATTATTGTTTTTATCTAATCCAGCTTTGTAAGTTGAACGATAAGCAGGTCTGTAAGTTCCTTGAGACATATCGTCTTCACGAGAATAGATTAATTTCACAGGTTTGCCAATATGTTTTGAAATAGCAGCAGCTTCAACTCCAAAAGTAGGATATAGTCTTCTTCCGAATCCACCACCCATTCTTGTCATATGAACTGTAATTTTATCCAAAGGCATTTTTAGATATGCAGCAACAGAACCTTCTAAAGCTTGTGGTGTTTGTGTTGGTCCAATCATTTCTGCAGAATCAGCAGTAACATTGGCAAAGAAATTCATTGGTTCCATTGTGTTGTGTGCCATAAATGGAGCTGTGTAGGTTTTCTCTATTACTTTTACAGCTTTTTTAAATGCAGCTTTTACATTTCCATCTTCACGTCTTTGGTTGGGTTTTCCTGTTCTAATTGCATCTTCCATGCGTTTTGTATGCATGTCAGAACTTTCTAGTTCGCTAATGGTTTCCCACTTTGCTTTGATGGCTTTTTTTGCTTGTAATAAAGGCCAAGTTGTTTCTCCTACGATTGCAATAAATTGAGGAGAAGCATTTATATCAAATCTACCAGGAGTTTTTGAAGAGATATCTATTATAAAAGCATCATCAACTCCAGGCAATGCTTTAATTTCTTCAATGTTAAAGCTTTTTAATTTCATTCCAAAAGCTGGTGCATGTTTTAAAACCGCAGTTTTCATTCCGTCTCTTTGAAAGTCAATTCCGTATTGTGGAACTCCAGTCACAATTTTTTTACCATCAACATTTCTTTGACTTGTTCCAATCAACTTAAAATCTTTGGTGTCTTTTAATTTTACTTCTTTAGGAACTTCGATTCCGACTGCTTTAGAAGCAATTTCTCCGAAACCAATTTTACGGCTTCCGTTTTTTTCTTTGATGATTCCTTTTTCGGCAAATAAATCATCAATTGTAACGCCCCATTCTTTTGCAGCAGCTGTCAATAACATAAATCTACCAGCTGCACCAGCAGTTCTTAAAGCTGTCCATCCCATTCTGATAGATAAACTTCCACCAGCAAATTGATTTTGGTAAATTCCTGTATTTAAAGGAGCTTGTTCTACTTGAACATGGTTCCAGTCTACATCTAACTCTTCTGCTACAATCATTGGCATCGAAGTTTTTACATTTTGACCAATTTCAGGGTTTGGAGAGTAGATGGTTACCATACCGGTATCACCAATTTTTATATAACTGTTTATTTCGAACCATTCATTTGGAACTTCAACAAACTTACCATCTTTAGTATCTGGAGTACAACCTGCAAACCAACTAAATCCAATTAATATTCCTCCACTTGCGGCTGCCGATATTTTTAAAAAAGAACGACGATCTAATGCTGTTTTTACTTTTGTCATGACTTTTATATTTAGTTTTTAGCAGCAGCTTTAATTGCTTCTTTAATTCTTACATAAGTTCCGCAACGACAGATATTACCGTTCATTGCTAAATCAATATCTTCATCAGTAGGGTTTGGGTTTTTTTCTAAAAGTGCAGAAGCACTCATTATTTGTCCAACTTGACAATAACCACATTGCGGTACATCAATATCTAACCAAGCTTTTTGTACAGGATGATCTCCGTTTTCTGACAAGCCTTCTATTGTTGTAATTTTACTGTCGTTTACAACAGAAATTGGTAAAGAACAAGATCTAACGGCTTCGCCATCTAAATGAATTGTACATGCGCCACATTGTGCCATTCCACAACCAAATTTTGTTCCTAGTAGCTTAAAATGATCTCTTAAAACCCAAAGAATAGGTGTAGAGCCATCTACATCTACTTGGAGTTTTTCGCCATTTACTTTTAAATTAAATATTGCCATAATGCAGATTTTTTACTGTTTACTAAATTATTTAGTAAAGTGATTAAATATAGCTGTTTGAAGTATACAAAACAGTTTTTCCAAAGTTAGTTTTTAGGATTGGTAAATCAAAATTTATTTATAGACTCATTTTTTTGATTAATTTTATAAGTTTTATATTGCCATACAATTACTTACATCTTTATAAGTGTTTGAGAGGTATTACATGAGGGGACTTTTTTTATATTTTTTAATTGCATTAAATTTTGCAGTATCAGCAACACCAAAGGATTCTTTTTACGTACAAGAAGAAAATGTTACAATTACATCTGTATCAATAAAGAACACATATAAGAGAGGATTAGAATTTTTATCAAAAGAAAATTTTGAAGAAGCTTATACGGTTATTTCATTTGGTTTAAAATCATCTTTGAAGGCTAATGATAAAAGTTTAATTGGCTTTGGAAACTTTTATTTAGGAGAATATTATTTGAAAAAGAAAGACTATTCTCAAGCAATAACATCCTTTACTACTTCTCTAAATATCTTTATAAAATTAAAAGATAAAACCGAAACAGTTCGATGTTATTTGAATTTAGGAAATGCTTATTATCGCTTATCGTCTTATGATAAAGCGCTGTTTTATTATTTTAAATCGCTCGAAATTTCTGAAAAGAATAAAGATAAAAAGAATATTGCATTAGGGTTAGAAAGTATTGGAAGTGTATATTTATTAACTCCGAATTTAAAAAAAGCACAAATAAATTTTACTAAAGCGCTAGAAATTTATAAAGAATTAAACAACAAAGAAAAAATTGTAACAAATTTATCTAACCTTGGGGCAAGTTATCAAAAACAAGATAATATTGATAAAGCAATTGACCTGTTTAAAAAAGCTTTGCCTATTGCAAGAGAAATTAATTTTCAAATAAGAGAATCTATTTTATTAGGAAACATTGGTTCATCATCTAGAAGAATCAAAAAATATGATGCTTCTTTAGAATACCTTTTTAAAGCGTTAAAATTAAAATTAGAATTAAAGAGGTATGGTAGCGCAGCACATTCTTGTAATGATATTTCTGAAACGTATATAGAACTTGGGAATTTTAAAAAAGCAAAAGAGTATGCATTAAAAGCAGTTGCATACGCTAAAAACAATAGTTTGCATCAAGAAAGATATGCATATTATGTATTGTCGAATGTTGAATATGGTTTAGGTGATTATAAAAACTCAATTAAGAATTTAAAAAAATATCATGTTTTACAAGACAGCCTCTTTTCTATTGAAAAAATAGCAAGCATTAATGAACTGCAAATAAAGTATGAAACAGAAAAGAAAAACTTAAGAATTGAAACTCAAGAAACTAATATTGCCTTATTAGATTCTAATAATAGAGTTAAAAATCAAATGTTGATTTTTGGTAGTATTTTTCTTTTGCTGGTTTTTCTTTTTGTATTTCTCTATAAATCTAGAAATACAGTAAAAAAAGAAAAACTGATGCAACAACAGTTTTCTGAAAATCTATTAAAATCGCAAGAAGAAGAGCGTACAAGAATTGCTAGAGAATTGCACGATAGTGTTGGTCAGCAATTAACATTGATAAAAAGAAAATCGCAAAATGAAAACCAAGAAGATATTACTCTTTTAACTAATAATGCTTTAGAAGAAGTTAGGAGTATTTCTAGAGGATTGTATCCTGCTTTACTAAAACAATTAGGTTTGTCAGAAAGTATTGAGCAATTAATTAACGATTATGATGAGCAAACAGATTTGTTTTTTTCTGTTGATATTGATAACATCAATAAATATTTTACAGAAAGCACAAGTCTCAATTTTTATAGATTAATTCAAGAATGCTTAACAAATATAATTAAACACGCAAAAGCTAAATCGGTAACTGTAAGTATAAAAAAAGAAGGCAATACTATTGTTTCATTAATTTCAGATAATGGAAAAGGCTTTAATATAAATGATAGTAAAAAGAAAAATAGCTTAGGATTGAAAACAATTTTTGAGCGAATAAGAATTATGAATGGAAACCTATCAATTGATAGCAAACTAAACAACGGAACTAGTTTTATATTTTCTATACCAGTAAAAAATGAATAATAGAGTAAGTATATTAATTGCAGACGATCATCCTTTATTACTTAAAGGGTTAAGGAGTGAATTGTTAGAATTAGGATTTAATGTTTTAGAAGGTGCAACAAACGGTGCGCAAGCACTAGAAATAATTGTTTCCGAAAAACCTACAATTGCAATTTTAGACATTAATATGCCTTTATTAACAGGGTTTGAGGTGATTAAAAAGAGTAAAGAAGCGTTGGTTAAAACCAAGTTTATTATACTAACTTCATATAAAGAAAAAGGTTTTGTGTTAAAAGCAAAAAAAATGAATATTGATGGTTATTTGCTTAAAGATGAACCTTTTGATGTAATCAAAAAAGGTATAGATTCTGTTTTAAAAAACAAGTTTTATGCAAGTGCAATATTTGATGAGATTTTTAATAATCAGGTTTCTCCAGAAATAGAAAAAATGAAGTTCCTTTCTCCTTCAGAAAGAGTTATTATTAGGTTAATATCTAAAGAAAATTCAACCAAAGAAATTGCAGAAATTTTATCTATTTCATCAAGAACTGTAGAAAAACATAGATCTAATATTATTTCAAAACTAGATTTATCTCCAGGGTCAGAAACACTTTCTAAATGGGTTTCTAAAAACAAAGATTTATTAGAATTAATTTAAAGAGTACGTACTTATACTTATTAATAATGATTGATACGTATTTTATAATTATCTGTTTAAAGTTATTTTTGTAAAAGTGAAAAATAGATTCACTATGTAAAAAAAATAATATTAAAAAGAGAGAGTAATTAGAGTGTGTTATTTGTTATCTATTTCAAATAATCAATTTAAAAAATTCTAACCAAATTTTAATTAAAACCTTACAGCATTTGTTGTAGGGTTTTTTATTTTTACAGTATGGATTTGTTCAACCAAGAAAAGATAAGTAATATTTTGCCTTTTGATGGTATTACCAATTATCATGGTAAAATTTTGTCAGAAGAAAAAAGCGCTTTTTATTATCAAAAATTGTTATCAGAAATTGAATGGAAAAACGATGAAGCTATTATTTTTGGTAAGAGAATTATTACAAAACGAAAAGTTGCTTGGTATGGAAATACAAATTATGATTACAATTATTCTAACGTAACAAAGCAAGCGTTACTTTGGACGAAAGAATTGTTGACGTTGAAAGAAATTGTAGAAAAAGAAAGCAATGCAACTTATAATTCTTGTTTATTGAATTTATATCATTCTGGCGAAGAAGGCATGGCTTGGCATTCTGATGGAGAAAAAATGTTGAAGAAAAATGGTGAAATTGCTTCGTTAACTTTAGGAGCAGAACGTAAATTCTCTTTTAAGCATAAAGAATCTAAACAAAAAATAGATATTGTTTTAGAAAGAGGAAGCTTATTGGTGATGAAAGATACCACGCAGACGAATTGGCTACATAGATTACCGCCAACAAAGTTGGTAAAATCGCCAAGAATAAATTTAACCTTTAGAACTATTGTTCTTTAAAGAATCCGTTTCTTTGCACTTTACTTTTACACGTTTTGGAAAACAAGAAATCATCAACAAATCTTAATAAATACATAAGCAGTACAGGAATTTGTTCGCGCCGAGAAGCCGAAAAATTAATTACTGCAAATCGTGTTACAATCAATGGGAGACCTACACAGCTTGGCAACCGAGTTTTTGAAGGCGATGTTGTAAAAGTTGATGGAAGAGCGTTGCAACCAAAACCAAAAACATTGTATATCGCGTTTAATAAACCTGTTGGGATTGTTTGTACAACAGATTCTAAAGAGCGAAAAAACATTGTAAAATACATCAATCATCCAGAAAGATTATTTCCAATTGGTCGTTTAGATAAACCATCAGAAGGGTTGATTTTTTTGACAAATGATGGTGATATCGTCAATAAAATTTTACGTGCAGGAAACAATCACGAAAAAGATTATGTAGTAAAAGTTGATACATCAATTACGGATGATTTTATCCAGAAAATGGGAAATGGAATTCCGATTTTAGGAACGGTTACTAAAAAGTGTAAAGTCACAAAAATTAGCGACAAGGTTTTTCAAATCGTTTTAACACAAGGGTTGAATCGTCAAATTAGAAGAATGTGCGAATATTTAGGATACGAAGTTGTAAAATTACAACGAACTCGTATTATGAATGTAAAACTAGATACTTTAAAAATTGGTGATTGGAGAGAGTTAACCGAGCAAGAATTATCAGAAATAAATGCAATGGTTGCCAATTCTTCTAAAACAGAAGAAGCTTCTGTAGATGTTCAGAAACCTAAAAAGAAACCATCAAAAAAACCGATTTCAAAACCCAATCAGTTCAATAAAAAAAGTGCTTCTTTTAGAAAGAATTCGCCAAAATCTAAGCGAAATTCTAACACATCATTCAAAAGAAAAAAGAGATAAATCCTATCATTTCTTTAACAATTCAATTCTTAAATAACTGTATCTTTGCAAGCAATGAAATTTGACTTAAAAATAACCGACCCAAAAAGTAAAGCTAGAGCTGGTGTAATGACAACAGATCATGGCGAAATAGAAACTCCAATTTTTATGCCAGTTGGTACCGTTGGTACTGTAAAAGGTGTACATCAATCAGAGTTGAAAAATGAAATAAATCCTGATATTATTTTAGGAAATACTTATCATTTATACTTACGACCAAAAACCGATATTATTGAGCAAGCTGGTGGTTTGCATAAATTTATGAATTGGGACAGAAATATCTTAACAGATTCTGGAGGTTATCAAGTATATTCTTTATCGGGAAGAAGAAAAATTAAAGAAGAAGGTGTAAAGTTTAAAAGTCATATTGATGGCTCTTATCATACGTTTACACCAGAAAATGTAATGGAAATTCAACGTTCAATCGGAGCAGATATTATCATGGCTTTTGATGAATGTACGCCATATCCATGTGATTTTAATTACGCAAGAAGATCAATGCACATGACGCATCGTTGGTTAAAACGTTGTATCAATTACTTAGAGAAAACACCTTTGAAGTACGATTATAATCAAACGTTCTTTCCAATTGTTCAAGGAAGTACATATAAAGATTTGCGTAAACAATCTGCAGAATTTATTGCATCTGTTGGAGCAGAAGGAAACGCCATCGGAGGTTTATCAGTTGGTGAACCAGCAGAAGAATTATACGGAATGACAGAAGTGGTTTGTGAGATTTTACCAGAAGACAAACCGCGTTATTTAATGGGCGTTGGAACACCAATTAATATTCTTGAAAATATAGCTTTAGGGGTTGATATGTTTGATTGTGTGATGCCAACTAGAAATGCAAGAAACGGAATGTTATTTACTGCTCACGGAACCATAAACATCAAAAATAAAAAATGGGAAAACGATTTTTCTGCCATTGATGACATGGATATTACTTTTGTTGATACGATGTATTCTAAAGCATATTTACGACATTTATTTGCCGCAAAAGAATTGTTAGGAAAACAAATTGCAACAATTCATAACTTAGGTTTTTATTTATGGTTAACTAGAGAAGCAAGAAAGCATATCTTAGCTGGAGATTTTACTGAATGGAAAAACAAAATGGTAAAGCAAATGGACAAAAGATTGTAGTTTGAAAATAATTGATGCCTACATATTAAAAAAATTTTTAACAACATTTTTCTTTACGTTGTTAATTTTAATTCCAATTGCTGTAGCTATTGATATTGCTGAAAAAGTAGATAAATTTTTAAATTCCGATACACTTACGTTATTTGAAATTGTAAATGATTATTACAAGAATTTTATCATTTATTATATTAATACATTTATGCCTTTAGCGTTGTTTATTGCTGTAATTGTATTTACCTCTAAGCTTTCAAACAATACAGAAGTTGTTGCAATTAATAACGCAAAAGTTTCCTTTACACGTTTTTTATATCCATATTTTATTGGTGCAACTTTAATTACAGTTTTTGCTTTGGTGATGAATCATTTTGTGGTGCCAAATAGTAGTAAAGTTCGTAAAAAGTTTGAAAACACGTATATTTTTAAACCAAAATATGGAGAAAATATCGTCAAAAATTTTAGCTTACAATTAACGGATAGCACTTATATTTTTATTCAAAGCTTTGATTTAAAAAGAAATACTGGATATAACTTTTCTACAGATGTGTATAGCGGAGATAAAATAAAATCAAAACTAACAGCTAATGATATTAGTTGGAACCCAAAAGATAGCACATTCAAATTGTTTAAGTATAAAGTCAGAAAAATTTTTAAAGATAGAGACAGTATATTTTTAGGAAACTCAATTGATACTACTTTTGCATTTACACCAAAAGATTTAGTGTATAAATCATCCTTAGCACAACAAATGCCATCTAATGAATTAATAGATTTTATTAATATTTCTAAAAAGAGAGGTGTTAAAAATTTGAATGCACATTTAGTTGAGTTACATAAAAGAACAAGCTTGCCAATTGCATCTTACTTTCTTACAATTATTGCTGTTGCATTGGCGTTTAAAAAACGTAGAGGTGGTACAGGTGTTAATTTAGCTGTTGGCTTTGGGTTAATGTTTGTGTATATCTTTTTTTTAAAAGTTTCTGAAGTTTTAGGAGCTGTTGCTGGGTCTAATTCTTTACTTACCGTCTGGATTCCAAATATGGTGTTTGGGGCGTTGGCTTTATATCTTTATTACAATGGCAGAAAGTAAATTAAAGTACTTTTTACAACTTCATTTAATTGTATTTATTTGGGGATTTACAGCTATTCTTGGGGCATTAATTAGTATTGATGCTGTTCCTTTAGTTTGGTTTAGAATGTTGTTAGCCGTATTTTTTATTCTGCTGTATTTTATCATCACAAAGAAAAAGTTTTGGATTGATAAAAAATCATTAATAAAATTTCTATTCACAGGAACAATTATTGCACTCCATTGGATTACTTTTTTTAAAGCGATAAAAGTTTCTACCGTTTCTATTGCTTTGGTAACAATGAGTACAGGTGCTTTTTTTGCTTCATTAATAGAACCTTTATTTTTTAAAAGAAGAATAAAACCGATTGAGATTCTCTTGGGTTTATTAGTGATTTGTGGATTGTACATCATTTTTAATTTTGAAACACAATACTATTTAGGAATAGTATATGCGTTAATTTCAGCATTCTTAGCGGCACTTTTTTCTGTGTTAAACGGAATATTTGTTAAAAAAACTGATGCCGATGTAATTTCGTTTTATCAATTGTTTTTTGGAGTTGTGTTTGTAACCATATTTTTATTTTTTACAGGTTCTTTTTCTTTAGAATTTTTCGATTTAAAAGCTACAGATTGGTTTTATTTGATCCTATTAAGTAGTGTTTGTACTGCTTACGCATTTATCGTTTCTGTGAAAATAATGAAACATTTAACGCCATATACAGTAATGCTCACCACTAATTTAGAGCCTATTTATGCCATCATATTGGCATTGCTTATTTTTGGTGAAAAAGAAAAAATGAATTCAGGTTTTTATTACGGAGCATTTATAGTGTTATTTGTTGTGTTGTTAAATGGAATTATAAAAAACCGAAGAACAATTCAGCAAAAAATCAAAAAGAATAAAAAGTAAAAAATTTGTAACAAAAACAAATTTTATAGTAAGTTTGTAAAGTTATAATTTCAATCAATTTTAAATTGATTTAGTTAAAATTAATCAACCAATTTATGGAGTATTTAGATTTTGAACAACCAATTAAAGAGCTAGAAGACCAGTTAACAAAATGTCAAGTTATTGGTGAAGAGAGCGATGTAGATGTTACTGCAACTTGCAAAAAAATTGAAAAGAAGTTAGAAAAAACAAAGAAAGATATTTATAAAAATTTATCAGCTTGGCAGCGTGTACAATTGTCTCGTCACCCAAACAGACCTTATACTTTAGATTATATTAAGGCACTTGCTGGTGATACTTTTATGGAATTACATGGCGATAGAAATGTAAAAGATGATAAAGCAATGATTGGTGGTTTGGGTAAAATCGGTAATCAATCTTTTATGTTTATCGGTCAACAAAAAGGATACAATACAAAAACACGTCAGTATAGAAACTTCGGAATGGCAAATCCTGAAGGATATAGAAAAGCGTTACGTTTGATGAAAATGGCAGAGAAATTTAATATTCCTGTTATTACATTAATTGATACACCAGGTGCTTATCCAGGATTAGAAGCAGAAGAACGTGGACAAGGAGAAGCAATTGCAAGAAATATCTTAGAAATGACACGTTTAAAAACGCCAATTATCACCATTATTATTGGTGAAGGAGCTTCTGGTGGAGCATTAGGAATTGGAGTAGGAGATAAAGTATTAATGTTAGAAAATTCTTGGTATTCTGTAATTTCACCAGAAAATTGTTCTTCAATTTTATGGAGAAGTTGGGAGCATAAAGAGAAAGCTGCTGAAGCTTTAAAACTAACTGCTGAAGACGGAATTAAATTAAAAATTGTTGATGCAATTATTAAAGAACCTTTAGGAGGAGCGCATTCTGATAGAGAAGGAACTTATAAAGAAGTTGAGAAAACTATTTTAGAAGTTTATGCCTCTTTAAAAGATTTAAATGAGACAGATTTAGTAATGCAAAGAATGGAAAAATATTCAACTATGGGTGTTTTTAAAGAATAATAATTATTCATAAATCATAAAAAAAGCAGGAATTTAATTCCTGCTTTTTTTATGATTTTTATTTAAGAAAATTACAATCCAACTTGTTGAAATAGAATTTCTAAATTTGGATCTGAAGGTCTTGGTGCATTTGCTGAAATAATATTTCCTTTAGGATCAATCAATAAAAATCTTGGAATTCCAGTAACTTGATAATCAATCATAAATTGATCATCTTTTCCTGCGTATAATTGTACGCCTGTTAAATTTTTATTCTTTACCATGTTTTTCCATTTTGATAAAGCATTGTCCCAAGAGCCAGCAGTTTGAGCATTATCTGTAGAAATACTTACAAACTCAATATTTTTATTATGGTATTTTTTTTCTAATTTTTTTAAAAACGGAATTTGCGCAATACAAGGTTTACACCAAGTTGCCCAAAGATCTATGTAAACAAACTTTCCTTTAAAAGAATCTAACGATTTTTTTCCTCCTTTATAGTCTAGGTAATTCTTAAATTTGGGTGATGGCTTCCCTTTTCCTAATAACTTTTCAGTTTCAATTTGTCTTAATACACTTGCATGTTGAGCTTCATAACTTTTTTCTAACACATTAAATAACTCATTGTTTTGTTTGTTGTTTATTCTAACAATCATGGTGTCAATTTCTCCATGAAGATTTCTAATGCTATCGTAACTATTTTTAATTTCGTTTATTCTTTTAGTAAAAGCACCTTTTTCTAATGCAAACATATTTCTTGTATCACCCAATGCTAGATTGAATTTATATTGCTCAATTAAATAATTGCTAGTATTTGCACCTTTTCCTGAGTATTTAGTGGTTTGAAAAAAGTTATTGTTATCTGCAGTTAATTTTAAATCGAAACCATTTCTTAAGAAAACAAATCCGTAGTTTTTATTATCAACTACTAAGGTGTAATAGCCCGCTTCTTTGATGTTGACTGTGTCTTTAAAAGTTCCATCGCTATTTATTTTAAAGTCTTTTCTAAAAGAGCTAGTTCGCAAAGAAATAATTGTGTCTTTTGGGGTTGTGTTGGTGATTTTTCCAGAGAATGAAGCAAAAGATGGTGTTTCATTTTTACAAGAAATAAATGCAAGGCATAAAACGAATATAAATATAAAATTTCTCATTATTTGTTTTTCTAATTTGATGCAAATATAAGTAATTGATGAATGTCTTAATATTGAGTGTAGCGTTATTTTTATCATAAAAAAAACCGAGCATTTTGCTCGGTTTAAGATTAATCTTCTTTTTGTTCTTTTGGTTTTTTCTTTGATTTTTTAATTTTGATGGTAAGTAGATTTTTCTTTTCATCTAAATCCATTACAATAGTATCGTCTTCTAATAGTTTAGAATTCACAATTTCTTCTGCTAAGGCGTCTTCAATATACTTTTGTATAGCTCTTTTAAGTGGTCTTGCTCCATATTTTTTGTCAAAACCTTTGTCTGCTATATAATCTTTTGCTTTTTCGCTTAGCTTTAAAGTGTAGCCTAAATCAGAAATTCTATTTAATAGTTTGTCTAATTCAATATCTATAATAGAATGAATATGTTCTCTTTCTAAAGAATTAAACACGATGATATCATCAATTCTATTTAAAAATTCTGGAGCAAATGATTTTTTCAATGCATTTTCTATAATTCCTTTTGCATGATCATCTGCTTGAGCAACTTTAGAAGAAGTTCCAAATCCAACACCAGCACCAAAATCTTTTAATTGTCTTGCGCCAATATTAGAAGTCATAATAATTATGGTATTTCTAAAATCAATTTTTCTTCCTAAGCTATCTGTAATATGTCCGTCATCTAAAATTTGAAGTAACATGTTAAAAACATCTGGATGCGCTTTCTCTATTTCATCAAGTAAAATAACAGAATATGGTTTGCGTCTTACTTTCTCTGTCAATTGTCCACCTTCTTCATAACCAACATAACCTGGAGGTGCACCAATTAATCGAGAAATAGCAAATTTTTCCATGTATTCACTCATGTCAATTCTAATTAAAGAATCTTCAGA
>CAXICE010000022.1:0-14029 GCA_964022045.1 uncultured Polaribacter sp.
AAAATTTACAATGACAGTTACGGATACACCTCCGTTTAATATAGAAATTTCTATGTTGGGTTATAAGACTGAGAAAGTTGCTATTACTAGAAACAACCAAAAAATTTCTGTTACGCTAACTGAAAACGCAACTTCATTAGATGAAGTAGTTGTTTCTGCTTCTCGTACGCCAGAGCGTATTATGGAATCACCAGTTACTGTAGAGAGAATGGATATTAGAGCAATTAGGAACACATCTTCTCCTTCATTTTATGATGGATTAGAAAATTTAAAAGGAGTAGATATTAACTCTAATAGTTTAACATTTAAATCTGTGAATACTCGTGGGTTTGCAACTTTTTCTAATGAACGTTTTATGCAATTAGTAGACGGAATGGACAATTCTTCTCCTGCATTAAACTTCGCTTTAGGAAACTTGCTAGGAATGTCTGAATTAGACGTAAAAACGGTTGAATTATTACCGGGTGCATCTTCTGCTTTATATGGAGCAAATGCATTTAACGGTATTATGTTTATGACTAGTAAATCTCCTTTTGATGCGCCAGGTGTTAGTTTTGTAATGAAAACAGGATTAACAAACCAAGATGCAGCAGGGGTGAATGAATATATAGATACAAGTGTTAGAATTGCACATGTGTTTTCAGATTACTTTGCAGCAAAAGCTACAGTTTCTTATTTAGAAGGAACAGATTGGTATGCTACTGATTACAGAGACGAAACTAATCCTGCTTCAACAAGTCATGCTGGAAACCCAGCTTATAATGGATTAAATGTGTATGGTGATGAAGTTGGAACTAATATACCTGGAATTGGAAGAGTTACAAGAACTGGTTATACAGACAATGATTTAATGGATAATGAAGCTAAAAGTTTAAAGTTAGGTTTGTCATTAAATTATAGACCTTATGGTGATGATCGTTTAGAATTCATTTTTAATTCTAAATACGGAACAGGAAACACTATTTATCAAGGCCAAAACAGGTACAATATTAAGAATTTCCAGATGTTTCAAAATAAATTAGAAGTTCGTGGTAAAAACTTCTTTGTAAGAGGTTATATTACTAGTGAAGATGCAGGTGATTCTTACGACACTCGTTTTGCTGCCATTAATATTAACAGAGAATGGAAATCAGATAAACAATGGTTTACAGAGTTTGGTGGAGCACTTGCTGGTGCTTTGATACCTCTAGGTGTACCTGCAGGTAATCCTGCTGCTGCAAGAGCATTTGCCGACAGAAATAGATTAGTACCTGGAACCGCTGCATTTAATACTGCTAAAGCAAAAATAACGGCAGATCCAAGTTTAGTAACTGGTTCTAAGTTTCAAGATAAATCTAAAATTTATCATGCTGATGCAAATATGAATTTAAGAGAGTATATTGATTTTGCTGACGTGCAGGTTGGTGGTTCTTATAGACAATATTCTTTAAACTCATTTGGAACAATCTTTACAGATTATAACGGACCAATTACTTACGACGAATTTGGAGCATATATTCAGGTTCAAGACAAGTTTATGGATGATCGCTTAAAAGTAACTGCTTCTGGAAGATATGACAAAGCACAAAATTTTAAAGGTAATGTTTCTCCGAGATTGTCTTTAGCATATGCTGCTGGTGAAGACAAGAATCATAACTTTAGAGCTTCTATTCAAACAGGTTTTAGAAACCCAACTACTCAAGATCAATATATAGGTTTAGATGCAGGTTCTGGAATCTTAGTTGGAACAGCTCCAGATAATATTAGCAGATATAGATCTCTTCCTTATAATTTAGGTATAAACCCAGCATTAGCGGGTTATATTAATGCTGTTACAGGTGGTGCAGCTGGAATAGGTACTTCTCAAGTTTTAACGGGAAATATGGCTTATAATAATTCTTGGACAGCTAGTTCTATTGGGGCTTTCTTAGCTTCTGGAAACCCAGCTGACTTAAAGAAATCTAATGTAGATTTTGTAAAACCAGAACATGTAACTGCTTTTGAAGTTGGTTATAGAGGTGTGATTGAAGGATTTACTATTGATGTTAATATGTACTACAATAAGTATAAAGACTTTATAGCAAGTGAAAACGTTGTTGCTCCATTATATGGTAGTGTTGCATTAAATGACGCTGTAGATTTAGGTCCTGCAACAGGAGGAGCAGCCGGAGTTACTCCATTAGCTTTAGTTGCATTACAGAGTGGAGATTATAAAGGTGTAGCATTTGATTCTAACTCTGATGCAGATATTACTTCTGCTGGATTAGGTCTAAGTGTTGGAACTAAAGTTTTTAATGGCTATGATATGAGTTTCAATTACTCTTTTGCTAAATTCGGTGTTTCTGGTGCATCTAACCCAGATTTTGAAGCAGGGTTTAACACACCAAAACATAAGTTTAAATTACAATTTGGTAAATCTGAAGTTGTAGAAAATTTAGGTTTTAATGTTAACTTTAGATGGCAAGATTCTTTCTTATGGCAATCTGCTTTTTATGACGGAACTATTGATGCAAGATCTGTATTTGATGCTCAATTAAATTATAGATTACCAGAATGGAAAGCTACAATAAAAATAGGAGGAGCTAATTTAGGTGGTAAAGAGTACTTTAGCGCACCAGGAGTTGGAGCAATAGGGTCTCAATACTATATGTCTTGGACAATGGATTTATAAGAAATAATGTAAAATAAAAAAAGCCTTTTGATTCTTCAGAAGGCTTTTTTTTATGTAAAAAATTATTGCAAATAAAAAACCTCTTAGAAATTCTAAGAGGTTTTATTTTATATAGAATAAATCTTTATCCTTTTAAACTTGCACTTAAATATTCTCTATTCATTCTTGCAATATTTTCTAAAGAAATTCCTTTAGGACATTCAACTTCACAAGCTCCTGTATTTGTACAGTTACCAAAACCTTCAGCGTCCATTTGAGCTACCATGTTTAAAACACGGTCTGTTGCTTCTACTTGTCCTTGTGGCAATAAAGCATATTGAGATACTTTTGCCCCAACAAACAACATTGCAGAAGAGTTTTTACAAGTTGCAACACAAGCTCCACAACCAATACAAGTTGCAGCATCCATTGCGTCGTCTGCATCTTTTTTAGGAATAGGAATTGAATTTGCATCTTGAGTGTTTCCTGAAGTATTTACAGAAATATAACCACCAGCTTGTTGAATTCTTTCAAATGAAGTTCTATCAACAACTAAATCTTTAATTACTGGAAAGGCCGCTGCTCTAAAAGGCTCAATAGTAATAGTGTCGCCATCTTTAAACATTCTCATGTGTAATTGACAAGTGGTTACACCACGATCTGGACCATGCGCTTCTCCATTAATATACATAGAACACATTCCGCAGATTCCTTCTCTACAATCATGATCAAATGCTACTGGCTCTTCTCCTTTGTTAATTATTTGTTCGTTTAAAACATCCATCATTTCTAAGAAAGACATATGTTCTGAAATGTCGGTTACTTTATAATCGACCATTTTACCTTTATCACTTGCGTTTTTCTGACGCCAAATTTTAAGTGTTAAATTCATAATATCTTTTTATTTGTATGAACGTTGTTTTAATTCAATATCGTTAAATTCTAATTCTTCTTTATGTAAAACTGCTTCTGCAGGTTCACCTTTATATTCCCAAGCAGAAACATATGCAAAATCTTTGTCATTACGCTTTGCTTCTCCTTTTTGAGGACCATCGATTTCTGCAGACTCTTCTCTAAAGTGACCTCCACAAGATTCGTTTCTATTTAACGCATCTTTTGCAAATAATTCTCCTAACTCTAAGAAATCTGCAACTCTTCCTGCTTTTTCTAACTCAGGATTCATTTCGTTTGCATCTCCAGGAACATTTACGTTTTTCCAAAAATCTTCTCGCAATGCTTTAATTTCAACCATTGCTTCTTTTAAGCCTTTTTCGTTACGTGCCATTCCACATTTTTCCCACATAATTTTTCCTAATTTTTTGTGGTAATAATCTACAGAATTTTGTCCTTTATTATTGATAAAGAAATCTAAACGAGATGTTACTTCTTTTTCAGCTTCGTCAAATTCTTTAGTATCAGTAGGAATCTTTCCTGTACGAATATCATCAGATAAATAATCTCCAATTGTGTATGGTAATACAAAATACCCGTCAGCTAAACCTTGCATTAAGGCAGATGCTCCAAGTCTATTAGCTCCGTGATCAGAGAAGTTTGCCTCTCCAATACAATACAATCCATCTACAGTTGTCATTAAGTTATAATCAACCCAAACACCACCCATTGTGTAGTGTGTTGCTGGATAAATCATCATTGGAGTTTCGTATGGGTTTTCATCAACAATCTTCTCGTACATTTGGAATAAGTTTCCATATTTAGCTTCTACAATTGCTTTTCCTAAATCGTAAACTTGTTTTGCTGTTGGATTAGATATATGATTTAATTTTGCTTGTTCTTTTCCGTAACGGTCAATAGCAGAAGCAAAATCTAAATACACAGCTTCTGCGGTTGCATTTACTCCATAACCAGCATCACAACGCTCTTTGGCTGCTCTTGAAGCAACATCACGTGGAACTAAATTACCAAACGCTGGATAACGTCTTTCTAAATAATAATCTCTTTCATCTTCAGACAAATCAGTTGGTTTTTTACGACCTTCTCTAATTGCCATTACATCTTCCATGTTTTTTGGAACCCAAATACGTCCATCATTACGTAAAGATTCTGACATCAATGTTAATTTTGATTGATAATCTCCAGAACGCGGAATACAAGTTGGGTGAATTTGTGTATAACAAGGATTTGCGAAATACGCTCCTTTTTTATGAATTTTCCAAGCTGCAGTTGCGTTAGAACCCATTGCGTTTGTTGATAAGAAATATACATTTCCGTATCCACCAGAAGCAATTACAACAGCGTGTGCAGAATGACGCTCAATTTCTCCAGTAACTAAGTTACGTGCTATAATTCCACGGGCTTTTCCATCAACTTTAACAACGTCTAACATTTCGTGTCTGTTAAACATTTCAATCTTACCACGAGCAATTTGACGGTTCATTGCAGAATATGCTCCTAACAATAATTGTTGCCCTGTTTGTCCTTTCGCATAAAAAGTTCTAGAAACTAAAACTCCACCAAAAGAACGGTTGTCTAACAAACCACCATAATCACGTGCAAAAGGAACACCTTGTGCCACACATTGGTCAATAATATTTGCAGAAACTTCTGCCAAACGATACACGTTTGCTTCTCTTGAACGGTAATCTCCTCCTTTTACAGTATCGTAAAATAATCGGTAAAAAGAATCACCATCACCTTGATAATTTTTTGCTGCATTAATTCCTCCTTGCGCCGCAATTGAATGCGCTCTACGTGGAGAATCTTGATATGCAAATGCTTTTACATTGTAGCCTAATTCTGCTAAAGTTGCAGAAGCAGAACCACCTGCCAAACCTGTTCCAACCACAATAACATCAATGTTACGTTTGTTGGCAGGATTTACTAAATCGATATGATTTTTATAATCTGTCCATTTATCTTTTAATGGACCTTTTGGTGTTTTTGAATCTAAAGCCATACGTGTTTTGTATTAATGATTGAAATGATGAAATAATGCAATAACAATAAACCCTAAAGGAATTAAGATTGCATATAGTTTACCAAAAGTTTTCAATCCTTTAGTATATTTATTGTTTGCTCCAACTGATTGGAAAGCCGAATTAAATCCGTGTAATAAGTGTAATGCTAAAAAGACAAATGCAACTACATAAGCAGCTACCCTTGCCGGATTTACAAATTTTTCTTGTAACTCATGAAAATATCTTAATTGCCCATCGTGCATTCCAGACC
Source organism: uncultured Polaribacter sp. (assembly GCA_964022045.1). Lineage (GTDB taxonomy): Bacteria > Bacteroidota > Bacteroidia > Flavobacteriales > Flavobacteriaceae > Polaribacter. The sequence goes on from CAXICE010000022.1 coordinate 5,816, forward strand.
AATCTCCTTGAATAAATTTTGTATTGATTTCTGGAAACCAAAAATCGATAAAATGTAAAACAATAAAAGCTAAAATTGCCAATCCAGACCAAACCATATTTCTACTCATCCAAGTAGAGTTAGCTCCTCCATTGTTTTTAGCATATTTTACTTTTCTAGCACTATTGTTTTTTAATTCTAAAATAAAACCCATCACAAAGTGAAAAACAACACCAAAAATTAAAATTGGTTGCATTACATATTGAATTAAAGGGTTTGTTCCCATAAAATGAGACAACTCGTTAAAGGTTTTACCGTTATTAGGAAATATTGAAGTTACATTTATTACAAAGTGTTGTAATAAGAAAAACATTAAAAAGAATGCAGAAAGCGCCATGGCAAACTTTCTAGCAATTGAAGAATTTAGTATTCCGCCCATTTTTTATTAGTTAATAGTTCCCACAAATTTACGGCTATTGAGTAGTTTACACAAACAAGTTTTTTGTTTTCTGTAATATTTAGAACTTGTTTAAATAACTACTGATTAGAATCAATCAAGCACTTATTGTTTTCCCATTTTCCTTTCAGTGATTTTTTAGAAATAATTTCATCATTACAGGTTAAATAATTCTTGCTTTTATCCTTTTTAATGACTTTATTTTTTCCTGCTAAAATGCCATTTACAATTGTATAAATTAAGCCGTCTTTTGGATGTGCAACATTTTTTCTAGTATAACTTAAACCAACATCATTATTAAATAAATCCATTTCTGATGAGACTTCATCTGGTTGTTCGCCATCTTCTAATTTATTCTTTTTATACTGTTGGTAATTGGTTTTTTCATGCGCTTTTCCTAATTGTCTTGCAGCGTTTTTACCAATTTCTTGACGTAAGCGTGCCATCCAATATGCATGACGAAAAGCATCTACTTGTCCACCACTTTTATCACCATCTAATAAATGAGTTTTTGCAATAGAATCTGAAACTCGTTGTGCTTCTAAAGAAATTTTTTTAGCTTTTTTTGCTCTAAATGGGTGAAGAATTACCCAGGTTTTCTCTGCACAAGAAAGTTTTTTAAATTGTTGCCAATTTGATTGTGAAAATCCTTGAAAGCAAAATAAAAAGCAATAAAAAATCAGTACTTTTTTCATGTGATAAAAGTACTGATTTCTATATTTAGTTCTTTAAAAGAACGCTAATTATTTTATTTGTAACGTTTGTTTTTCACCATTAATGTTTACCGTATATTTTCCTTTAGGCAAATAGAAAGCACCGTTTTGAGCAGCTTTTAATTTCTTTTTCTTGTTTGCTTTTTCAAAAGCTTTTTTTCCTTTTTTAGAAAAAGAAACATCATAAGAAACCGAATTGAAACCTTTATCTAAACTTACGGCAAAATAGTTTACCAATATATCACCTGAATAAATAGACACTGTGGTTTTTTTAGCAATATTAGAAAACACTTCAAATTTAATTTTTGGAGTATTTACAGGTGAAAACTGGCTCCAAGAACTTCCCCATCTAGAAGAAGAGCGTAAGCTAGGTATCTTAAAAAGATGTGTTCTTTTTGAGCTATACGTATCAAACTTTTGTAATCTAGAAATGTTGGTCTTGTAAATACTTCTACCGTGAGTTCCAACAACTAAATCGTTTTCTCTTTCTTGAATTACTAAATCGTGTACAGCAACATTTGGAATTCCGTTGCTAAACGGATGCCAAGAACCACCATTATTAAAAGTTACATACAAACCATTGTCTGTACCAACATATAAAAGTTTTTCGTTTTTAGAATCTTCTTTGATTACATTTACTGCCGAAGTAGGAATATTATTACCAATATTTTTCCAAGTTTGTCCGTAATTATCAGACATATAAACGTACGAAGTAAAATCGTCAGATCTATAACCGTTTAACGTTGCATACACTCTTTCTTTTTTAAATTTTGATGCGATAACTCTACTAACCCATAAGTTTTTTGGAAGATTTACTGTAATGTTTGTCCAAGAATTTCCACCGTCTTTAGTAACATGAATTAATCCATCATCAGAACCTGTGTAAATCAATCCGAATTGAAATGGGCTTTCAGAGATTGTAGCCAACGTTCCGTATGGTACATTTCCTTTTTTCCCGCCAGTAGTTAAATCATCAGAAATTACATCAAAAGTTGCTCCTTGATCCATAGAACGCAATAATTTATTTGCTCCCATGTATAAAATATCTTGATTGTGTGGCGATAATAAAATTGGTGTTTGCCAATTATAACGATATGGAGAATCTCCTAATTGATGCTTTGGATGAATAGAAATTCGTTTTCCTGTTTTTAAATTTAAACGAGAATAATATCCGAATTGAGAACCAGAATACACCGTTTCATTGTCTCTAGAATCAATCTGAACCATCATTCCGTCTCCACCACCAATTCTTTTATAAGGATAGCTTCCGCTACCTTTCCAGCCAGTAGAAAAACGATAAGTACTTGGTCCGTACCAAACACCATTATCTTGTAAACCACCATAAACATTATATGGTTTTTTATTATCAACATTTATAGCGTAAAATTGACCAACCGCATGTGGATTGTTTTTTGTCCAGTTTTTACCATCATCAAAAGAGATGTTGATTCCACCGTCGTTTCCGTTTACAATATGTCCTGATTTATTTGGGTTTATCCATAATGCTTGATGATCTGAGTGTACACCGGCACCGCCAATATTTGTAAAAGTTTTACCGCCGTTATTAGATTTTAATAACGGAACACCTCCAATATAAACCTTGTTTTGATCTAATTGACTAACGCCCATAATTCCGAAATAATATCCGTAAGAACTATACACGCCATCTAAATATCCTTTGTGCGTTTTCTTCCAAGATTTTCCTCCGTTTGTAGATTTGTACAATTCTGCACCAATTACTGGAGAATTGAATAACATAGAATTTGCGTCTTCTAAATACGTTGCTAAGTGACTTGGTTTAACTTTACCACTTTTTACAGAAGCTTTTACAGAAGCTGCATTGTCTTTTCTATCAAAACGATTGCTTCTTAAATATCTGTTTAATTTTTTGTTGTCTAATTTCATGAAATCTGAAACTGACATGGTTTTAAAATCGTCTTTTTGTAAACCGCTTCCAGGTTTTTTTGGAGTTGCTGGTCTTCTAAATTGATTGTCTAAAAAAGCATACACAACATTATCATTAAATGCTGCTAAACCAATTCTTCCAACGCCAGTTCCAACAGGAAAACCTTTTCCTTTTGTTGTCATTTTTGACCAAGAAGTTCCGCCGTTTGTAGATTTATAAATAGCAGAACCGTTTCCATCACCATCAAAATCCCATGCTTTTCTAATTCTTTCCCAAGAAGCAGCATACATTACATTTGGATTTTTTGGAGAAACACTAATATCAATAACTCCAGTCATGTCATCAATAAACAAGGTGTTTTTCCAAGTTTTTCCGCCATCAGTAGTTTTGTAAATTCCGCGTTGTTTGTTTTTAGAATATAAATGACCAATAACGCCAATAACCACTTCGTTAGGATTATTTTTATTGATGATAATTCTACCAATATGTTGCGAATCTGACAACCCAACATGTTTCCAAGTTTTTCCTTTATCAGTAGATTTTAAAATTCCGATTCCGGCATACGAAGAACGAGAAGAATTACTTTCTCCTGTTCCAACCCAAATAGTTCCGTTTTTCCAATCGATAGCAATATCTCCAACATTTTGTGTTGGCGAATTATCCATCATTGGCGTAAAAGTTGTTCCGTTATTGTTTGTGTACCACAATCCACCAGAAGCATAACCAACATAAAACTCGTTGGTGTTATCTGGGTTTACATCAACATCTACCACACGACCACTCATAATTGTTGGACCAATGTTTGTAAACTCAATGTTTTTTACAATAGAATTTTTAGTTAAATTATCTTTCTTATTTAAAGATGATTCGATTTGACTTGCAGTTGTTGCTTGTTGCGCATTTATTGATGTTGCTACCAACAAAGCTGCAAAAAGAGACGTTATTTTTTTCATGATTAGTTGTTTGGTGGCTCAAGTTACTATTTTGTAAAAGAGATAGCAAAAATTATAGCAATGAAGTTCTTAGTTTTAACAAAATGTTATCATATCCAATAGAAATCAACGTATCTTTGCCTAAATTCTTAAAATGACATTTCCTTTCAAGTCATTTTGTAAATCAAACATATGTCATTTAAATCATTAGGCTTAAAAAACGCTTTATTAAAAGCTGTAGAAAAACAAGGCTACACAACACCTTCTCCAATTCAAGAAAAAGCAATTCCTGTTATTTTAGAAGGAAAAGATGTGTTAGCATCTGCACAAACTGGAACAGGAAAAACAGCAGGATTTACTTTGCCAATGTTACAGATTTTAGAAGAAACAAGACATCCAAAGTACCGACCAATTAGGGCGTTGGTTTTAACACCAACAAGAGAATTAGCAGCACAAGTTTATGACAATGTTAGAGATTACGGAACATTTTTAAACATGAAATCTACCGTTGTTTTTGGTGGTGTAAAAGCAAAATCTCAAATAGCAACTTTAAGACAAGGTGTTGATGTTTTAGTAGCAACTCCAGGAAGATTGTTAGATTTAGAAAATCAAAAAGCGTTGTCTTTAAAACGTGTAGAAATTTTGGTTTTGGATGAAGCAGATAGAATGTTAGATATGGGGTTTTTGAGAGATATCAAAAAAATTATGAGTTTAATGCCAGCTAAAAGGCAAAACTTATTGTTTTCGGCAACATTTTCTAAAGAAATAAAAGCCTTAGCTGCAGGAATTTTACACAATCCGGTTTTGGTAGAAGCAACGCCAGAAAATTCTACGGCAGAAAAGGTAAATCAAAAAGTATTTAGAGTAGATAAAGGACAAAAAACGGCATTGGTAACTAAATTAATTTCTGATGGAAATTGGAAACAAGTGCTAATTTTTACAAGAACAAAACACGGCGCAAATAAATTAACAAAAAAACTGATTGCCAGTAAAATTTCTGCTGCTGCAATCCACGGAAATAAAAGTCAAGGCGCAAGAACAAAAGCTTTGGCAGAATTTAAAACCAATGATATTAGAGTTTTAGTAGCAACTGATATTGCTGCACGTGGTTTAGACATTCCGTTATTGCCGCACGTTATTAATTTTGAATTGCCAAATATTCCTGAAGATTATGTGCATAGAATAGGAAGAACTGGTAGAGCTGGTGCAAAAGGAGAAGCACTTTCTTTAGTTTGTATTGAAGAGATGGAATATGTAAGGCAAATAGAAAAATTGCTAAAACAGAAATTAGAAACGGAAGTTATTGAAGGTTTTGAACCTCAAAATAATGATGAGCCAGGAAAACCAAACTCTAACAAGCCGAAAAAGAAAAATCATACACCAAGAAATAAAAACCAATCTAAAAACTCAAATCGTAATAAAAGAAAGCGAAATGATAATAGATCTTCTAGAAGAGAAGGTGGTAAAAGAAAATAAATTCTACTAAATAACAGATACAAAAAAACGCCTACCAAATTAATTGATAGGCGTTTTGTAACAAAAAAATTTATGTCTTAGATAACTTTTACGTTAACTGCGTTCATTCCTTTTCTACCTTCTTGTAAGTCAAATTCTACGTCATCTCCTTCTCTAATCTCATCGATTAATCCAGAAATGTGTACGAAATGTTCTTTGTTTGTGTCTTCTTCAGTGATGAATCCGAATCCTTTAGATTCATTGAAAAATTTTACTGTACCTTTACTCATTGTAATAATAATTAAAATAATATTAGCCGCAAAGATAGTACTATATAAATTATAAAACGGCAATTTTTATTTTATTTTTTTCAATTTTACTTTTTTACAGTTTTATAACCCTTTGAAAATCAATTATTATTGATAAAAATACACTTTTTTTCTTGTGAAATTTGATAGTAATTTTATTGTTAAAGCATAAATCATCACTGTTTAAATTACTACATTTGTTTCTATAAATACCTTATTCTTATGAAATATCACTTAATAGATAATCAACTTTTTATAAAAAACAGAGCAAAATTTGTTGCTCAAATGAAACCAAAATCTATTGCGGTTTTTAATTCGAACGATGTTTTTACAACAGGTGCTGATGGTACTTTGCCTTTTCATCAACATAGAGATATTTTTTATTTAAGTGGTGTAGATCAAGAAGAAAGTATTTTAGTTTTATTTCCTGATGCGTTAGATAAAAAGCACAGAGAAATAATTTTTGTAAAAGAAACAAACGAGCATATTGCAATTTGGGAAGGCGCAAAATTAAACAAAGAACAAGCAACTAAAACTTCGGGAATTGAAACTGTGTATTGGTTAAGCGATTTTGATAAAGTGTTTTTTGATTTGATGACAGAAGCAGAAACAGTTTATTTTAATACGAACGAGCATTACAGACAAGCGGTTGAGTTAGAAACTAGGGAAGATCGATTTATTAAAAAAGTAAAAGCAGATTTTCCAGCACATAATTCAGCAAAAAGTTTTCCTATTTTAGAAAGTATTCGTGGTGTAAAAGAACAAACGGAATTAGATTTATTACAAACTGCTTGTGATATTACAGAAAAAGGATTTAGAAGAATTTTAGATTTTGTAAAACCTGGTGTAATGGAATACGAAATTGAAGCAGAATTTATGCACGAGTTTTTAAGAAACCGTTCTAAGGGATTTGCGTACACGCCAATTATTGGTTCTGGTTACAACGCTTGTGTGTTGCATTATATTGAAAACAATCAGCAATGTAAAGCTGGCGATATGTTATTGATGGATGTTGGTGCAGAGTATGCAAATTACTCTTCTGATATGTCTAGAACAGTTCCTGTTTCTGGTAGATTTACAGATAGACAAAGAGCCGTGTACAATGCTGTAAATCGTGTGAAAGACGAAGCTACAAAAATGTTAATTCCCGGAACAATTTGGGCAGAATATCATAAAGAAGTTGGTAAAATAATGACATCAGAATTGTTAGGTTTAGGTTTAATTGACAAAGCTGATGTGCAAAATGAAGATAAAAATTGGCCAGCGTATAAAAAATATTTTATGCACGGAACAAGTCATCATATGGGATTAGACACCCACGATTATGGCGCATTAAAAACACCAATGAAAGCCAATATGGTTTTTACAGTTGAACCCGGAATTTATATTCCAGAAGAAAATATGGGAATTCGTTTAGAAGACGATGTGGTTATTCAAGAAAAAGGAGATCCGTTTAACTTAATGCGTAATATTCCGATTTTGGCAGAAGAAATTGAAGACCTCATGAATTCTTAAAAAATGAAAGATAAATAAAAGTTAAAGCGAGTGAAAACTCGCTTTTTTCTTTGAAAAAATAAGTAGATTCGCATTCTTAAAAGAAATAATGAGTAAAAATCCAAATAGAAAAAAACAAGCCAAAATCCTTAGAGGTTTTAGAAAAGTGCATCGAGTTACTGGCGCAACCTTGTTTATTTTCTTTTTTGTGGTTTCTATAAGTGGATTATTATTGGGTTGGAAAAAAAATAGCAACGATTATTTACTTTCAAAAACGTATGAAGGCTCAACAACCGAATTAAAAAATTGGTTGTCAATAGATAGTTTGCATACAAAAGCAACATTTTATTTTACAGAACATATTTCTAGTGATGTAACTCCAAATGCAGCACGAATAGAAATCAGGAAAGAAAAAGGAACCGCTAAGTTTATTTTTCAGAATTATTACGGAATTCAGGTTGATGGCGCAACAGGAAATTTACTACATATAGAAAGAAGACGTGCAGATTTTATAGAAGGAGTTCATGATGGTTCTGCGTTAGATGTGTATTTTAACACAACAGGAAATCCAATAAAATTAGTGTATACAACCATAATGGGATTGGCTTTATTGCTATTTACCATTACAGGATTTTGGCTTTGGTTAGGTCCTAAAAGAATGCGCAGAAGAGCATAAAAAAACCTTTCAATTACTGAAATAAATTCAACATAAATAAAAGGTTTTTTATTTTAATTTTTTGGGCAAGCACAAATTTCTCTTTCTGGATGATTTTCATCATAAGTTTGATAACCCCAACAATTTGGACATTGCGTATTAGTTTCTTTCATAATTGATTGTTTTTAAGTTTTAAAAAATTTTATTACGATTGTTTAGTCGTAAAGTTTTTAAAAACATTCACTAGAACAAAAATTAGTATTGCTGGCAAAACCCAACCTAAACTATGCTCTGAAAACGGAATGTAACTTTGAA
>CAXICE010000023.1:0-13950 GCA_964022045.1 uncultured Polaribacter sp.
CGAAAAATTGTTGGTACCGTTGGTGCTTTACAATACGAAGTAATTCAATATCGTTTAGAACACGAATATGGCGCAAAATGTTCTTATGAAAACTTACAAGTTCATAAAGCATGTTGGGTAGAAGCTGAAGATGAAAAAAGTGAAGAATTCAAAGAATTTAAACGTGTAAAACAACGTTATTTAGCAAAAGATAAACAAGGTCAATTGGTCTTTTTAGCAGATTCTGCTTTTACAATTCAAATGACACAAAGTAAATATCCGTCAGTAAAATTACATTTTGTTAGTGAATTTAAATAAGATATGAAGAAGACAGTTTTTCTATTTGCTTTCATTTTTACATTCAGCATTTTTGCTCAAGAGAAAAAAAACATTTCTGATTTAAAAGGAACTGAATTTAAAAATTCAATCCGATTAAATTTTATTCCTGTTCAAATGCCAACAGATTTTGACCCAAATCTAAAAGGAACAATGGGAATGATGGGCTTACATTATCGAGTTCCCATTAACAATTGGTTGTATGGCGGAATCGGAATGTATGCTGCAATTACAGGAGATCAAGGTGGTTTATTTACATTAGGAGCTGAATTAGGGATTCAGAAAAAAATATATAACAATTTTTATTTTGATGCCAATTTTCATTTTGGTGGAGGCGGCGGTTATCGTTATTTGATTAATGATGGTGCATTTATCAACCCAAATATTGGAATTAACTACAAACAAGAAAAATTCAATTTAGGAATTCAGTTTAGCCATGTAAATTTTTATACTGGAGAAATTAAAAGTAATTCTGTATCATTTTTTGTAGAAATACCGAGCACTTTACGATTTACTGAATATGAAAATGCTCAAAAAGATTTTATTGCATCTAATTTATCAGACACAGAATTCTGGAAAGAACCAGTTGTAAAAAACGTACAACAAGTCCGTTTTGATTTCTTTAAACCACTAGGAAACTCTAGAAAAGACAATGCAAATAATCAAGAACCAATAACAGAAACATTATATGTTTTGGGTTTTGAATATCAAAAATATATTAGTGATAACACTTTTTTATATTCACATGTAGATGCTATTTACAAAGGTTTGCGTGCTGGATTTATGGATTTATTTTTCGGAGTTGGTTATCATCCTTATCAAACAGAAAAAATAAATTTATTTACTAAAATAGGAATTGGTGCTGCTGGTGGAAGAGTTGCTCCTGAAGGCGGATTAATGATATATCCAAGTGCAGGAATCGATGTAAAACTTTCAAAAAAATTAGCCTTCAGTTCTCACGTTGGATATTTTAGAGCAATAGCTGGAGATTTAGAAGCATTAACTTATGGTGTTGGTTTAAAATATTATGGATTTAACGGTGGGACAGAAAATTATAATTCTTTTAAAACTCAAGGAATAAGAATTGGTTTTCAAAATCAAACGTATTTAAATGTTTTAAAAACGGATAGTCCAAATGTAGACTTACAGTTAATCGCTCTGCAAATTAATTATGACATCAATAAAACTTTCTATTTAACTGGTGAAGCAAGTTTTGCTTATGAAGGAAAATCGGGAGGTTATGCACATGGAATGGCTGGATTAGGTGTTTACAGTCCTTATTTTTTTAATTCTAAAGTAAGAGCACATTTAGAGTTAATGGCAGGAGCTGCTGGTGGTGCTGGAGTTGACACAGGTGAAGGAATTGTAGCTAGACCAACAATTGGATTAAGCTATAAACTAACAAATGCCGTATCTTTGCAGTCATCAATCGGGAAATTAATAACCCCTTTTGGAGATTTAAAATCAACAAATATAAATATTGGATTAAGTTTTGGTTTAGCCACTTTATCCGCAAGAAAACAATAGAAATACAAGAAAATTATACAATTATGAATAATGGAATCTACGCTAAATTTAACACAAATAGAGGTGAAATTTTAGTGAATTTAGAATTTGAAAAAACTCCTGGAACTGTTGGTAACTTTGTTGCTTTAGCTGAAGGGAATTTAGAAAATAATGTACAACCACAAGGAACTCCATATTACGACGGATTATCTTTTCATAGAGTAATCTCTGATTTTATGATTCAAGGTGGTTGCCCACAAGGAACCGGAACAGGAAATCCTGGTTATAAATTTGATGATGAATTTCATCCTGAATTAAGACATGATGCTCCAGGGAAATTAGCGATGGCAAATTCTGGTCCAGCAACAAACGGAAGTCAGTTTTACATCACTCACGTTCCAACACCTTGGTTAGACAACAAACATACTGTTTTTGGTAATGTTGTTGAAGGACAAGATATTGTTGACATCATTTCGCAAGGAGACGAATTAACATCGTTAGAAATTATTAGAGTTGGTGATGCAGCAGAAAAGTTTAATGCCGTAGAAGCTTTTAGAACTTTTGAAGGATCAAGAGCAAAAAGAGAAGCTGAAGAATTAGCAAAACAAAAAGAATTATTAGATTCTGTTGCTGCTGGCTATGACGAAACTGCAAGCGGATTGCGTTATCAAATTTTACAAAAAGGAGACGGAAAACAAGCTACAAAAGGCGCTATGGTTTCTGTACATTATAAAGGACAATTATTAGACGGTACAGTTTTCGATTCTTCTTACAAAAGAAAACAACCCATTGATTTTGCTGTTGGTGTAGGTCAAGTAATTGCTGGTTGGGATGAAGGAATTCAATTATTAAAAGTGGGCGATAAAGCTCGTTTTGTAATTCCATCTAACTTAGCATACGGAGAAGCTGGAGCTGGTGGAGTAATTCCACCAAACGCAACTTTAATTTTCGATGTAGAATTAATGGATGTAAAATAGCATTTACAAATTTATACTTTATAAAAGCGTTGCCACAGCAGCGCTTTTTTTATGTTTAAACATAAATCCCTTAATAAAAAAAAATAAGCTAAATTTGATTTCAAGAAGATTTCTAACTCTTAGCAAGCACCTATGATTAAAAAAGTATTACTTACTCCGTTTCAAAAATTCGTTAAAATTGAAAGTTTTAGTGGAATTTTATTAATGATAACAACTCTAATTGCATTAATCTGGGCTAATTCTCCATATGGTGAAAGCTATGCTTCTATTTGGCAATATAAAGTTGGATTTACTACAGATGGATTTGAATTAAACAAACCTTTAATTCTATGGATTAATGATGGTTTTATGGCTGTTTTCTTTTTCCTTATCGGATTAGAAATAAAACGAGAATTATTAATCGGCGAATTAAACTCTATAAAAAAAATTGCTTTTCCTCTTTTTGGAGCTTTAGGCGGAATGTTAGTTCCAGTATTGTTTTTTGTTTTTTTAAATCAAAATCCAGAAACTTTTAAAGGTTGGGGAATTCCTATGGCAACAGACATTGCTTTTTCATTAGCAATTTTAAAGTTATTAGGAAATAGAATTCCGTTAAGTTTAAAAATATTTTTAACTGCATTTGCTATTGTAGATGATATTGGAGCCGTTTTAGTAATTGCAATTTTTTATAGTGGAAGTTTAAACATAATGATGCTTCTATCTGCATTGCTATTATTAGCAGTATTATATTACTTCTCATTTAAAGGATTCTATTCAAAATTCTTACTAGTTTCATTCGGAATTATTATTTGGGTATTGTTTTTAAAATCTGGAATTCATCCAACTGTTGCAGGAATTCTATTAGCATTTTCTGTACCTATTAGACAAAAAATTGACACCTCTACTTTTATAGATAATTTAGTTAGTATTACAGATAACATAAAACAATCTGCCGTTTTAGATAAACCCATTTTATCTAAAGAACAAATTGAAGAAATAGACGATTTAGAAGATTGGACCAATAAATATCAATCTCCTTTACAACATTTAGAACATAAATTACATGGATGGGTTGCCTATTTTATCATTCCAATTTTTGCATTGGCTAATGCTGGTGTATTAATTTCTAGTGATGTAAAACTAGATACTGCATTAATTCAAAATATTGTTATATGTTTAGTTTTAGGAAATAGCATTGGTATTTCTTCAATTGTATTTATTGCCAGAAAACTAAAACTTGTTGAAATTCCTGAAGACATTAATAATCAACAAATTATTGGTGTATCATTTTTAGCTGGAATCGGTTTTACAATGGCAATTTTCATTGCAAGTTTGGCTTTTGAAAACAGTCCAATGTATATAGATTCTGCTAAAATCGGAATTTTAATTGGCTCATTAATATCAGCAATAATTGGTTATTTAATTTTACGTTTTAACAAAAAACCAGTAGTTACTGACAGTTAATCCGCTATTTTGTTTGAGTTTGTTTCTAAGTCAATTTTTAGGTAACTTGGCTTCATAACAAACCAAACATTAGTAAAATGAAAAAACTTATCTTATCGTTTCTCTTAGTCGCTTTTATTTCTGTAACTGCCTTTAGTCAAGATCAATACATATTTCCTTCTGGTAGTGGACCCAATAAGTTATTTATGAAGGAAATCATAAAATTAACTGGAAAAGTTCGTCCAAAAATTTTATTCTTACCAACAGCATCCGGTGATAGTGAACGTAGTATTAAAAGATGGAATAATTTAGTTGATGGTCTTTCTATTGAGCCTTCAGTTCAAGGAGTCTGGATTAGTTCTTATCGTCAAAAAAAGTCTTTTGAAGAAATACTTCTAAATGTTGATGCAATTGTTGTAGGCGGAGGAAATACATTAAACATGATGGCTATTTGGAAAGCCCAAGGAATTGATAAAGTACTTAAAAAAGCACTAAAAAAAGGAATCGTTTTAGCTGGAGGAAGTGCAGGTTCTCTATGCTGGTTTGACAATGGCACAACAGATTCTAGACCAAAGGAGCTAAGTGTTGTAGAAGGGCTTGGGTTTTTACCTTTTAGTCACAGTCCGCATTACGACGGGGAAAAATTTAGAAGACCACTGTATCAAAAAAACATAAAAAAGGGAATTTTTAAAGCTGGTTATGCTATGGATAATAATGCCGGTATTATTTTTAAAAACGGAAAACCTTTTAAAATTCTTTCTACAAATAAAAAACACAATAATTACTTTGTTTCTTTAAAAAACGGAAAAATTGTAGAAGAAAAGCTAGAATCTATTATTCTTAAATAATATAAATGTTGATATTATAGTTTTCACTAATTTCTAATTTATTTTTTAAATGATTATACAAATTAATAAAGCTTAATATTATTACTATCTATTCTGGTTTTAAAAGCAACAAATTAATCCGAGATAATTATTTATACATTATTATGTTAAAAAGTGTTAAAAAATAAACAAATAAAACATCTTAGCGCTTCTTTTTTGTAATATCGCGTAACACTTAACCATAAGAATCAAATAAGATGAAAAAATCACTATTATTATTAGGTCTTTCGTTAGTAGTACTTTCTTGTAAAACAGAAGCAACAAAAGAAGATGTTGTTAATTATGCAAGTACTATTACAGAAGCTGAATTAAAAGAACATTTATTTACGTATGCTTCGGATGAATTTGAAGGACGTGATACTGGAAAACCAGGACAGAAAAAAGCTGTAGAGTATTTAAAGAAACATTACCAAGACTTAAATATTAATTCATTAATTGAAGGGAGTTACCTTCAAAATGTACCATTAAACATTGTTAAAAACCCAGAGGTTACAATGAAAGTTAATGGAAAAGAATTTACATATTTTGAAGATTATCTTTCTCCTTCAGCTGGAGCAACAGGAAACATTTCTACTTCTGATGTAGTTTATGCTGGATATGGAATTGATGACGAAAAATATTCTAGTTACACTAATTTAGATGTAAAAGGAAAAATCGTTGTTTTCAAAAACGGAGAACCTAAAGATAAAGCTGGTAACAATATCATTTCTGGAACTAAAAAAGCTTCTAAATGGTCTAATGGTCGTCAAGAAATGTCTGCTAAAAGAGATGCTGCTAAAAACAAAGGAGCAAAAGCAGTTTTCTTTATGAATGATGCTTTATTTAAGCGTTATGCTGCTTTCTTTAAAAACAGAAATAGCAACAGCTTATCATTACCTACTAAAAAAGATGCTGAAGCACCAATGTACAATTTCTTAATTAGTGAGAAAATGGGTAAAGCTTTAGTAAAGAACATTGCTAGATCTACTAAATCTGCAACAGTTTCTACAAAATTAGAAATGACATACAAAAGTGTTATGGTGCCTCAACCTTCTGAGAATGTTGTAGCAATGATTAAAGGTTCTGAAAAGCCAGATGAATATATTATTATTTCTGCACATTTAGATCACGTTGGTGTAAATGCAAAAGGAGAAATTTTTAATGGTGCAGATGATGATGGTTCTGGAACAGTTTCTTTATTAGAAGTTGCTCAAGCTTTTAAAACTGCTGCAGATAATGGACATGGACCAAAACGTTCAGTTATTTTCTTACACGTTACAGGAGAAGAAAAAGGATTATTAGGATCTAGATACTATACAGACTATGAGCCTTTAGTTCCTTTAGCAAATACTGTTGCGAACTTAAATATTGATATGGTTGGTAGAATCGACCCAAAACGTGAAGGAGACAGAAACTACATTTATTTAATTGGTGCTGATAAATTAAGTACTGAATTACATGAAATTTCTGAAGCGGTAAATAAGGAATTCATGAACATCGAATTAGATTACACGTACAATGATGAAAACGATCCTAATCGTTTTTACTACCGTTCTGATCACTATAACTTTGCAAAAAACAATGTTCCAATTATCTTTTATTTTAATGGAACACATGCAGATTATCACAAAGCTTCTGACACACCAGATAAAATTAACTACGACTTGTTAGAGAACAGATCTCGTCTAGTTTTCCATACTGCTTGGGAATTAGCAAATCGTGAAAATAGAATTGTTGTAGATAAAGCTACAGAATAATAAAATCTATTTTAAGATATTTTAAAAGCCTTCCAAATTTTGGAAGGCTTTTTTTATTCATTCAATAATTAAAAAATTATATTTGTTTGTAACAAAAAAAAATATTTAAGTGTCTAACTTTATAGTTAGTCATTCGTAAATCAAACTTCTATGAAACGTATTCTTTTATTACTCTCAATTGTATTATTAACTTCATGTGGAAACTCAAAAAACAGTCCAGAATTTATCACTGCTGTTTCTGGTAATTATTTGTTTAACTCAGATGAATCTATTGGAATTTCTTTTGTGGAAAACGAAATGATTGTTCGTTGGCGAGGAAAAGAAAACATCAAACCTTTAAAGGTTAACGACAGTACTTTTTATATAAAAGATATGAATGAGAAATTCATCTTTGTAATGCAACCAAAAGTTCATATTAAATTAGCTGAAAAAAGAGAACATCAAGGTAGAACCTACTCTTTCAACAAAATGTTAAACGGCAAAAAAACACCAAGAGAATACTTATTAAACAAAGAGTATCATAAAGCTTTAGAAGGATACTTAGCAATTCAACAAAATGACTCTTTAGACAGAACAATTAGGGAAGGAACTTTTAATAGTTTAGGCTATAGATTGATGAATGACAAAAAGATTGAAGCTGCTATAGAAATTTTTAAAATAAACACAAAATTATATCCAAAAAGCTCTAATACTTACGATAGTTTAGGTGATGCTTATTTAAGAAAAAAAGACACTGTTAGCGCTATTAATTTTTACAAGAAAGCACTTTCTATAAACCCAGAAAATAGTAGTTCTAAAAGAATGCTAAAAAGAATTACTAAAAAATAATGGAAGATTTAAAATATCCTATTGGACAAGTTCATATTCCTGAAAATATTTCAGAAAGAGATATTGAAAATTGGATTTGTACGATTGAAGAATTCCCTTCTAAACTAGAAAATTTAGTTCAGAATTTATCCGAAGAACAATTAAACACACCTTATAGAAATGATGGTTGGACCGTTAGACAAACTGTACATCATTGCGGCGATAGTCATTTAAATAGCTACATCCGTTTTAAATGGACGTTGACAGAAGATAAACCAACAATTAAAGCCTATTTTGAAGATCGTTGGGCAGATTTGTTTGACACCAAAGATGCTCCAATAGATTTAGCTTTAAATTTTATAAAAGCGTTGCACGCAAAATGGACGTATTTGCTAAAAGGACTATCTGATGAAGATTTAAACAAAGAATTTATTCATCCAGAAAGTGGCGATACTGTTTCTCTTAAAAAGAATATTGCCATTTATGCTTGGCATTGTAAGCATCATTTTGCGCATATTGAGAATTTATTGATTCGTAACAACTGGAAAAATTAAAAGTATGAAACCAGAAATTACATTTGAAGATTTTACAAAAGTTGATATTAGAATAGGAACTATTATTGAAGTTAATGATTTTCCGAAAGCTAGAAAACCTGCGTATCAATTAGTTATTGATTTTGGGGAATTAGGCATCAAAAAATCGAGTGCTCAAATAACAGACATCTATTCTAAAGAAGATTTACTCAACAAACAAATTACCGCAATTGTAAATTTTAAACCACGACAAATAGCAAATTTTATGAGCGAATGTTTGGTGTTGGGAATTTATAATAAAGAAGGCAATGTAGTGTTGTTACAAGCTTCTAAAAACATTAAAAACGGAGAACAAATTTCTTAATTAACGTCATAGCAAACAGCGTGAAGTAATCTTTTAATTATAAGATTGCTTCGTAAACTCACAATAACAAATTTCTTAGTTGTCTGGATTATTTAAGATTACCAAAGCTCCAATTACTCCAGGAATCCAACCACAAAGTGTCAATAAAAATATAATAATAAAAGAACCACAACCTTTTCCGATTACTGCTAAAGGTGGAAAAATAATGGCTAATAAAACTCTTAAAAAACTCATAGTACAATTTAGTTGGTATATTAATTAGACGACGAATTTCTAGTTTTGTTACTAATAAAAGTAACAAAGTTACAAAGCAAAAAAAAAGTCGCAAAGTTAACAATGTTACTTTACGACTTTTAATTTTACTTTTCTTTTGAAACTTTCAAACTTTGAACTTTCAAACTCAATTTTTACATTTTATCTCCAAAGAAAATGGCATTCATTAACAACTTGTTTGTTCCGTACCAAAATGCTCTAAAGTTGGTGTTGTCTGTAAAAACAATTACTCTACCTCTACCCATTCTTCTAACTTGAAAAGGAACAGAGCCAGCTAATTCTTTTAAGTTTTGTTTTGATATATAACCTGCTAAAAGCGGATTCTTTGTGTACTGAATCGGATTGTTATAATTTGTCTTGCTTGGTTTCACAAAAATTGTTGTGTTTCTAAACATTGGTAAATTATCATTTTTATAGCCAAAGTTAATTGGATGAGATAAATCTAGCTTTGTATTAAAAATAGCTCCTCCTACTACTTGTGCTCCAGAACGTAAACTTCTGTTTTCGAAACTTACTGGATTTGTTGGTCTTTTAGCACTTTTATATTCTAAATTGATAAACTTATTAGAAGACAACCAACGTACTGCACTTTTGTATCCAATTAAAACACCGCCGTTTCTAACCCAAGTTTTTAAGTTGTTAGACATTGCTTTGTCTAAACGTCCGCTTGGTAAAATAATAGTTGAGTATTTACTTAAGTTAACTCTAGAAGCATATTTGGTATCTAACTTTGTCAACTTCATATTATAACGCGTGTCAAATAAATGCCAGATTTCTCCTGCATCGTAACTAGAAACTCCATCACCAACCATAATAGCAATTTTCTTATCACTTACATTACTAAAATTGTTAGAACCTAAATCCATTCCTTTATTTAAACCAGTTCTTGTTCCGTAGAAATGAACAGCACTCTTTTTAGCAACTTTCTGTAAAAAAGCAAATAAATCTGTTGCGTTTAACTTTTGATTCTGTACAGGAATAAAAATGGTTCCGTAATCGAAATCTTTACCTCCGTTGTCAAACTGCTTCATGGCAACTTTAGCTCTAATTCCTTTCTTTAAGATGATGTTTAATGCTTTTGGTGTATAATAATCGTTCCAAGGCATTAAATAACCATAATCACTTTTATAAGAAATAGAACCTGATGGCATTGTTAAATTAGTAACTTCTTTACCTATTTTATTGGTTGCGATGTTTTCTTCGTAATCTAAATTGAAAGCCAACGGAAATGTCCAAGCAGAAATATCGTAAAACAAACTGTCTGTAAATTTGGTTGTTTTCTGGAACATCGCTTTTACCAAACGGTTGTTCTTTTGATTCATCGGAATTACAAAACTGCTTCCTTTTTTATAGGTTTTTCCTTTGGATGTAAAACTTGTTTTTACTTCGTTAAACTTAATGTTGTGTCTCTTTAAAATCTCTGCTAAATGATAAGCTCTTGCCGCATCTTTTTCGTCACCAAAAACAATTGCTTTGGTTTTAGTAGCTTCTTTTTTTGCATTCTTAAAGAAGTTTTGTTGATATTTCTTGATTTTTACACGCATTTTTCTTGCTGCTTCTAGCGTAGAAAGTGCTGCTGTAAATTGATTACGCACTGTAAATGGAAACGTTAAAACTCCGTTTACAGTTTCTTGTGCATGACCACGAGAACTTGCTTGCTCAAATAAAATTCCGATTGAACCATTTACATCTGGAAACGTAGATCCTTTTCCATAATAAAAATCGTCAAAGCCTTCTTCAGAATAATAGGTTGAACCGATTTTGTCTAATGCTTTAGCGTGATAGGTTGCAATTTCTTTTGTTAAATCTTGATTTAACTGTGGCGTTAACGGATTTGTTCTAGAAGGGATTCCTGGTTGAAAAAAGAACGAAGAATTCGACCCCATTTCGTGATGATCTGTTAAGATGTTTGGCATCCATTTATGAAATGATGCAATTCTTGCTCTAGACTCTGGCAATTGCACTGGCAACCAATCTCTATTCATGTCAAACCAATAATGATTTGTTCTTCCGCCAGGCCAAACTTCTCTATATTCTCGATCGTTTGGATCTGGGTTAATGTTAATCGCTTTATTGGTATTTGCCCAATAAGCAAAACGTTGCAATCCATCTGGATTAAAAGAAGGGTCAAATAAAATTACTGTATTGTTTAATAAATCGTCAATTTTACTTCCTTGCGCAGCTGCTAAATAATAGGCTGCAGCTAATGCTGCGTTAGAGCCACTTGGTTCGTTACCATGAATTGAAAATCCTTGATAGACAACAATAGGATCGTTAGATACATCTAAAGACGCATTTTCTGTTGCATCAATATGACGTTTTCTGATGTTTTCTATATTTTGATGATTCTTTGGCGATGTAATGGTTAGCAATAATAAAGGTCTACCTTCAAAAGTGGTTCCTCTGCTTTCAATAGAAATTCTTTCTGAAGATTTTGCCAATGCTTTCATGTATTCGGCAAGCTTATCATGTGTAATGTGCCACTCGCCCACTTCGTGTCCAATAACCGATTTTGGAGTTGGTATGTTTTTGTTATACGTAACATCTTTTGGTAAATAGTACGATAAATCTACTTGCTGTGCCGATACCGAAAAGGCAACAAATAAAAATAGAATTGCTAGTTTTTTCATTAGAATAGTGTTTGTTAGTTTTCAGTTGACAAGGTATAAAAAACAAAAAGGTTGTGTTAATTGTTGACAATCTATTTAACGTTTGTTTAACAAAGTTTTACAAATATTACTAATGAGTTTAAAAGCTTAGTTTGTTTCTAAACTTGTTTTTAGGTAATTTCGCTAACACCGAATAAAGTTCTTTAAAAAGAATTATATTCTTAAATCGGCAATAATTACCGGAAATACTCAATAAAAAAGTTAAATTAAACTGAATTGAACTATAAAGAATCTCATATCTTAATCCTAAATAATGTAGCAAGGTTTATTGATTTAACCGAGTTAGAAAAGCAGAAATATCTTTCTTTACTTACAGAAATAACCGTAAAGAAGAAGGCTTTTTTAATGCAAACTGGAGATATAACTAAATATGAATATTTCATCACTAAGGGTTGCTTAAAGGTATATACCTTAGATGAAGATGGAACGCCTCATATATCTATGTTTGCTACAGAAGATTATTGGACTGGTGACATGGCGAGTTTTATGACGAAAAAGCCTACAAGTTACTTTATTATGGCTACCGAAGATTCAGAATTGTTAGGTATTTCTAGAGCTAATCATGAATTACTTTTTAAAGAGATTCCAAAATTTGAAAGATTTTATCGGATCCTATATCAAAAATCCTTAATTAGTTATATAAGACGTTCAAATCACGGTATATCATTAACAGCAGAGGAAAGATATATCGAATTCAAAAAGAAATACCCAAAAGTGGTTAATAGAATTACTCAAAAAGACTTAGCGGGTTACATTGGTATTACTCCAGAGTTTATGAGTAAAATTATTACAAAAGTAAACCAGAGGTAAAAATCTTAAACTAGTTCATTTTTTTTCATGTATTCCTGTCGGAATTTTGTGGCATGAAAAAAGTAATAATTTTTACATCGTTTTTAACAATTGGGTTTACAAACTATTTACAAGCTCAATTTACACAAGTAGAACTGTTTTCTGGTTTTGATAAAACAGATTTTACATTATACTCTAGCTACACTATCAATGAGAGCAAAACTCTAAGCATTAATACGTTGGCTTTTTTTCAAAAGTTTAGAGATAAAGAAAATCAAGTCTTTGACGAGGCTGGTGTTCAACCAACTTTATTCTGGAATATTAATAAGAATATTGCAATTGGTCCATCTTTATATTACAATAGTTTTTCTGGATATTCAGAACGCTTATCAGCAAAGTTTACACTAAAACATTCACGAGTTGTATTTGTAATTATTCCCACCATAGCACATTCTGAGCAAAAGAAAGCTAGTTACACCGAAGTATTAGCTCAGTTTCAATTTAATAAACCCATAAATGATAACACCTCTCTTTGGCTAAGTGGACAGTTTTTAACTGTCTGGGACAAATTTAAAACACACTCAAGAAGTTTTCAGCAATTACGGGCAGGTGTATCGCTTAATAAACATCAGTTTGGTATAGGTCTTGACTTGGATCAATATGGTTCTAACACAATAGAAAAATCATCTTTCGGTATGTACTATCGTAAAATTTTATAAACAACTTTAAATCTTAAACATTATGAAAAATTTAGTAAAAACACTTTTAACTACAAATCCAAATATTGGATTTAGTATTGCACGCTTGACACTCGGATTAGTAATATTACCTCATGGCGCACAAAAACTATTAGGACTCTTTGGTGGATATGGCTATTCGGCAACAATGGAATCATTAACCACTCAAATGGATTTACCTAGTATAATTGCTTTCTCTGTAATTATGATCGAGTTTTTTGGTTCTATTTCATTAATTCTTGGGTTCTTTTCTAGGTTTTGGGCAATATCACTTGCAATCATGTTTACAGGCATCATAATTACTACGCAACTAGAACATGGTTTTTTTATGAATTGGTTTGGCAATCAAGCAGGCGAAGGGTACGAATATTCTCTTCTAATTATTGGTCTCGCAATCAGCATCATAGTAAATGGAAGTGGCAAATGGTCTATTGATAATATCATCCTAAAAAAATAGAAATAATGAAAAAAATAATCACAATCGCTGCAAGTAATAGTCAAAACTCTATCAACAAAAAATTGCTTTCTTATACATCTGATTTACTAGAGGATGTAGAAATCATTTCAATCGATTTAAACGATTATGTTCTGCCAATTTTTGGTATTGATTATGAAAATGAAAATGGCATACCAACAGCTATTAAAAGACTAAGTGAACTATTTGATAAAGCTGATGGGTTTATAATTTCATTAGCGGAACACAATGGAACATATACAGCTGTATTTAAAAATATTTTAGACTGGTTGTCTCGAGTAAACATGAAAATTTGGAGAGAGAAACCAATGCTTTTAATGGCTACTTCACTTGGTGACAGAGGTGGTGCAACTGTGTTGCAATCTGCAGCTGCTTACTTTCCATTTATGGGAGCTAGCATCACAGATACGTTTTCATTACCTTCTTTCAATGATAATTTCAAAAATAATCAAATCAATGA
>CAXICE010000024.1:0-13886 GCA_964022045.1 uncultured Polaribacter sp.
AATCTGTGAATACTTATGAAAATTATGGCGAAACTTTAATTGAAGTAGGTCAACAAAACAAAGGGCTCATTATTTATGCAAAGGGTATTGCACTTGCAAAAAAAATAGGAGATAAAAAAAGTACTCATATGGAAGCTAATTTTAAGAGGTTTAAAGAAGGCATTCCTATGCAAAAAAAATCAGTAGTTGTAACCCCGCCAGCTCCACCTCCGATGTAATGTATCTATTCGATTTAGTTTTGAAAGTGTTAAATGTGATTAGTATAAAGAAAGGGAAATGTCTAAGTTTTTCTTGTGTTATTTCCCAATACAAAAATCACCAAAAATGTGCCCTGTAATATCCTTGTCAATATCATATTCTCCAGTAATGTTTCCTATTTCTTTTACTGGGGATTTTATTAAAAAAATAAAACTTAAGAACAAAATACTTAAATTTGTATGTTTTTCATCATGTTAATTTTTTTATTAAATAGTTGATGAATTATTGATGTTATTTAATGTAAAAGTTGCGGTTATACCAACACAAAAATCTCTAGGCAAACTATCAACTCCAAATATGGCTCTAGAATGTATTCCTTTATCACCTAATACATTTACAAATAAATCAGAAGCTCCATTAACAACTATTGGTGAATCATCCCAATTAGATCCAGATTGAAAGTACGCATCTATATGGTTTAAACCTTCAATATTTTCAAAACCAACTTTTTCTTCAACTTGAGCTAAAACATTTAAAGCACAAATTTCCATTGCTTTATAGCCTTCTTCTGTTGTAATGTTATTTCCTAATCTTCCTTGGTAAAGAAATTCTTCATTAAGAATTGGAAATTGAATTGCCACATAAGCAATATTTCCTCTAACATTTACCGAAACATAATTTCCTCCTGGTGTTGAAACTTTTGGAAGTGTTAAACCTAATTCATTAATTTTATTCTCTACTTGCATTCTATTTCAATATTTTAATAACTTCTTTTGAAGTTGAGTTGCTTCTTTTAATCCTTTTTTTATTCGTTCTTCAAAATTAGTATTTGGGTATTTACAAAGATCTTACATAATTGTGTAATCCTTTAAAAATTTAAACAGCTAATCATAAACGCCAACAAACACATCATAAAAAAGGGTTAGAATGTTTTGGATACTCTTCTAACCCTTTTATTAATTAAGAACAAAACTATTGATAGTTATATGCAACAACTATTAACAGAATGATAAAGAAAAGTTAATTTTATATTTTGTAAACATTATCAACCAAATTCTCATCACTTCTTGTTCCAAAAGGATCAATACATATATAGCTTGGCTTCTCTTTTACGATAATTTTAATCTCTGTCATTTCTTTATTGATACGATTTGATTGATAATATAAAATTGAATTATCATTGTTTTTAACTTCTGATGGATGCTTTGTAAAGATTCCTATTTTAATAGGTTCGTCTATCTTTACCTGCTTGACATCACCATCATTTAATGCTTCAAAACGTTTCGCTTTCACTTTAACAGTAACCTCAAAAGTTCCATTAGCTAGTTCTTTGTAAGAACTTTCTTCAACTCCTACATCGTACGTAATTACTCTTTTAAACCAATCATCAACTAAACGATGATATACTGACGGAGTTACTTTATAAATCTCCTCTAAAAGCTCAACTGAATTAGCTTCCAATTTATTCACAGAACGATGTCTATCAGTAATTGTTTTTAATACCTTGTTTACTTGCTTTTCTCCAATTAAGTCTCTTAATGCCATTAAAACTGTATATGCTTTTCCGTATGCAATGTAACTTTGACCTGTTACCATATAAACGGGCGGTTCAACATTACCATCAAAAGCTCTTCCAGAAAAATATCTTCTTCTAGCATTATCACTAAGTGTATACAATGCTTTTTTACCATACAGCTTCTCTAATATTACAGCTTCTGTGTATTTTGCAAATCCTTCTACAAATAATGCTCCACCTGCTACTGGTTTTGCAGATAATGTATGTCCCCACCATTGATGTGCAACTTCATGAATGGTTCTTTTTGCAACTAAGTTAAACGTTTCTGGATTACTAACGTTAGACAAATACAACCTGTCTTCAACCATACTTATAACACCTGGATGTGCATAACCACCAAATGACCAGTGAGCAGGAACTTCTGCAATTCTAACATGTTCAAAATTATAGACACCAAAGTTTTCTTGGCAATAATCTAGGGTTTCTTTAATACTGTTTTCAATTTGATCAATATTAAAATCATGATTAGCATCGTAATACTGTTCTATAGAAACTCCGTTATGAACCGTTTTTTGAGTTTCATATTTAGCTGAAAAATAACCAACAGCTGGTAAAATTTTATTAGCTGATTTATAATGATAGTAATTTCTACCATTCTCAGACCAATCTCTTAGTAAAGTTCCAGAGCTTAATGCTGTTTGGTTTAGATCAGTAGAAACAATGGTTTCAAATCTAATTTTTTCATTATTCACATCTTTAGAGACAATATGAGCAGCCAATTCCACCGGAACAATTCTTTTTGGCAGTCCTCTTTTTTGACGCTCTAAATTATTATTAATTTCTAATCCAGCACCATAACCTAAAACTGGCTCAAAGTTTCTATGTACTATATAACTACCATTTTTTACTATTGTATTGTCCTCATCATATCCTTTTAATGTTTTCTTTGATTCGTATGTAAATTTGACAGAATCATTAGGTTGTAATGCATTTTCAAATTCAAATAGATAAATACCATAGGCTGCATCTTGTTTTATTAAAGACGCATTTTCTATGGACACTTTTGACAAAGCAATTCTTTCTGTGATAAAAATTTGAGACAAAGGTTTATCACTCTTATTCTTAAGCATATAATCTGCTTTAACAGCATAACTTTTTTCATTTGGATAGATGGATACTTCAGTTTTTATAGAAGTAATAATAGGTCTTTCTAAGTTTTGGTATTGTTTAAATTGACGCTCATAATTCTCTCTAAAATTTAATTGATCACTAACAGTATCATATTCGTTTACAACAGTTGTATTGTAAATAATCAAGCTACCAGATCCAAGAAATAACAACATAAAAAATGCAAATGCCAGTTTCTGTAACGTTGACCAACCAAACTTTAATTGTTTTACTTTCATTTTAAAAGTAGCTATAACACCTCTATTCCATATTTTAAAAGAAATAAGTACCAGTAACAATCCAAATCCAACCCAATACAATGCTAAATGATCAAATAAGCTAGAAGCTCCATTATATCCATTCATGCTATTGTAATTTGCTCTTGGCATAAATCCAAGACTTGTTAACGGATGTTCAAGTCCAAAAAAACTTGAATTCAAACTTAACGTAACAATCAAGCCAAAAATACCCATTCCCATGTATTTGTTCTTTACCAAAATGTTTACAAAAAAGGCAATCATACAAAACACAGCTATCTGGATACCGTAATAGTAAAATAAAGAAGCATATATACCAAGCTCAAAGTTTGTATAGTTTAAACTTACCTGAAATAGCATACTTATTAAAATTCCTATTGTAATTAAAATAATTGGTAATAACAATAAAGCACTGAATTTTGATAAAAAGAAAACCCCATTTTTTGTTGGTGTAGCATCTAAAATAAGATTGAAATTTAAACCACGTTCTTTCCAAATTATTTCTGAACTATAAAAAATAATTAGAATCAAACTAAAGATTGTTAATGGGTCTACCAATAAATCAATCAATTGATATGTAAACGGGTATACACTTACGCCATACTCACCACCACTAATAACCGTTGAATATAATTCTGAGAATACAATAAATATCCACATTAATAAAACTGCAATAAATGGTAAGCTTCTAAAAACACTCTTTAATTCTATTTTTAGTAATGCAAAAAATGCTTGTCTTTGAGCTTTAAAGCTGTACACTCCTTTTACTGGTTTGTAGTCCAATAATTCTTGTTTCTTATTGTTAACTTTTGGTTCCTTTTTTACTTTTTTAGTGATTTTTCTAAATGAAAATATTTTATACGTCATTAATAAAAAACCTAGAGAAACAAGAATCCAAACAATTCTGTTCTTTAAAAACAATCCTGATAAAGAAAGTAACTGCGTATTTTTCTGGAAAGGTGTCCAATATTGAGTTTGCTCATAAAAAGCTGCAATTCCAAATGGATCTGCTACTGCTGCTATTGCCATGCTCTCTGGCGAAGCCGGTACAGCTTGTGCCATTAATGGAGAATTCAAAAAGATAGAACACACAAAATACAGCATGTAAATAAATACGGCACTTACATAAGTTGCAGTACTATTTTTTGTGATTGTGCTTACAGAAAAGATAATTGTTGAACAGATAAAAATATTCGGAATAACCATATATAATAGCGGCTGCAGATAGGTCATTATCTGAAAATCATTGATACGCTCTGGATCTAAATCCGAGAAGTTTACTCCTAAAAAATATCCTAAAAGAAAAGGCGAAAATGCCAACACACTAAAAATAAAAGTTCCTGAAAAGCGACTCCAAAAATACTGCGCTTTTGTTATTGAAGAACTGTAAATTAAGCTCTCCATATTGTGTTGTTTATCTCTAAGCATGGCGCTAATTGCAAAAAACATGGTGATAAACACACTTGCTAAAGTAATAATGTTGGTGTAAAAATAGACTTGATATACCGCATTAAAACTAACGCCTTTTGGTGCAAACCCTTGCCTTCCTACAAAAACTCCTAATGCTAAAAACAAGATTACAAATATTGGAAATGCTCTTTGTTTTAATTGGTAAAAAACCTCGAATTGAATTAATTTTTTAAACATGACTTATCCTTTTTTTATTGTTTGATTAAACAATGTTGCGAAATAATAATCCTCTAAATTTGGGTGAATTGGTTCAAAACCAACTTCTGGTTTGTCATTTGATAAAACTCTTATTTGAGTTTCTCCAGAAACTAATTTTGTTGAAATTACTTGAAATGCTTTTTTATAGATTTCAACGTCCTTTTTAGGAATAATTTTCGTCCATATTTTACCATCAATTGTTGCAACCAATTCTGAAGGGCTTCCTTCTGAAATAATTTCTCCATTTGATAATATTGCCATTTTCGGACATAAATTTCGAACATCTTCAACAATATGAGTTGAAAGAATTACAATAACATTTTCACCAATTTCACTTAATAAGTTTAAGAAACGATTGCTTTCCTCTGGATCTAAACCTGCTGTTGGTTCATCTACAATAATCAATTGTGGATTTGCCAATAATGCTTGTGCAATTCCAAAACGTTGACGCATTCCTCCAGAAAAAGTAAATACAGATTTTTTACGATGCTGATATAAGTTTACTTGTTGTAACAATGAAGTAACTTGATTTTTACGTTCTTTTTTATTTAAAACACCTTTTAAAACAGCTAAATGATCTAACAGTTTTTCTGCTGATATTTTTGGATACACACCAAACTCTTGAGGTAAATAACCTAACTGTTTTCTAACCTCATTTGGCTCTTTAACGATATCAGAGTCATTAAAAAGAATACTTCCTGATGATGGTTCTTGCAAAGAAGCAATGGTTCTCATTAAAGAAGATTTTCCGGCTCCGTTGGCACCTAATAAACCAAACATTCCGTTTGTAATTTCTAAGTTAATTCCGTTTAATGCTTTTACTCCGTTTGGATATGTTTTTGTTAAATTTTTTATTTTTAAAGTATTCATTGTATGATGATTTTAAAGTATAGTACAAAGATGCAGTCTTATAATATTCCTTTAAATTAAAGATGATGAACAAGACTTTTTTCAATCTAGATAACTTCAATTTTATGCCTACTTGTGTTTATCTAAAAAACGATGTTGTTTGTGTAAATTTTGAAAAGGTTCAACATGATAACTAATTAAATTTGAAAACTTGATAAGTAAAACAGTGATGCAAAAGAAAAAGCTCCAAATAAATGGAGCTTTTAAAATAGTAAGATCTTAAAATTTAATTTTATAAATTATCTCTTTACAAATTTTATGTCTTTAACTCTTCCAAGCATAGATAATCTAAATTCTGTTCTGTTTATATTAAACTCTAATGTTTGTCTACCTCTAATACTTATAACATCTTTCATTATTTGATTCAGTTCACCCACTGGATCATCATTTACTACAAGAATTATTTTGCCTTTTCTTTTTTTAAGAGAATAAACAACATCTAATTCAGCACTGTAATAATCTCCTGTATACGTCTCTAAATCTTTATTACTATAAGTTGTTATCGGTTCAAACGATGTAAAAATAACTGGCGCAGAGCTAGATGTAATAATAGTAAGCTCTTTACTGTTTTTTAAATGTCTAACCTCTGAATAAACCGGTGTTCTTGGGCCAATCATTTGAAATCTATTTTTAGCAATTGGCTTCATTTTTGTTTTGCCTCCATTACTTCTTACATAGTTAAGTACACCATCTACAACAAGTAATTTACTAACAGATTTATTTTTAGTATTCCAGTAAGAATCTTCAAAAGATTTTAATTCTTTTACTGAAATTGAGAACTCTTTTTTGTCTAATTTCTCTACGGTTTCTTTGATAGGTTTTCTTTGCTTTTGATTCTTGTATTCATCTTTTAAAAATAAATCAGCAACTTTATAAGCCAATCTTGATGGATCAGTATCAGTTCTGTTGGCTAAAACAATAACAGAAAACTTTGCTTTAGGGAATCTAATAAACTGCGTTCTATATCCTACAAAAGAACCACTATGATGAATTACTTCTAATCCTTTATAATTTCTAGTTGCTAAACCAGAAGCATACGGTATTTTTTTACCATTATTTAAAGTTCCAAATTGTAACATTTGGTTCCAAAAATCTTTATCAAAAATGGAAGAATCATAAAATGAGGCATCCCATTTAGCAAGATCATTTATGGTTGTTATAAGTCCACCATCACCAACCATATTAAGAGTGGTCATGTATTCATAAAACCCACCTTTTCTATCTGATCTATAGCCAGTTGCTCTGTTTTTTACAACTTCAACAAAATTATCATGAAAACGAGAGTTCTTCATTTTCAAAGGATCAAAAATATTTTTCTTTGCAAAAACTGCTAATGTTTCTCCACTCACCTTTTTTACAATCTGACTTAACAACCAGTAACCAGAATTACTATATACAAATTCTTCTCCTGGATTAAAATTTAATTCTTGTTGGCTCATTAATAACTTACCAACCGTTTTATCAGTATAGTAATCATTTGGACCTAAGCCAGAAAGTCTAGCAAGAATTATATAATCTCTAATACCACTTGTATGATTTAATAAATGCTGAATGGTAATATTATCTGCGTATGATGGAAACTTTGGGAAATATGCACTCAACTTATCTTGTAACGACAATTTTCCTTGCTGTGCTAAAATTACAATACTAGCTGCAGTAAATTGTTTAGAAGTAGAAGCAATTTTAAATACAGTTTCTGGTCCATTAGGAATGTTATAATCTAAGTTTGCCATTCCATAGCCTTTAGAAAAGATTAATTTTCCATCTTTAATAATTCCTACAGATCCTCCTGGAGTATTTTGTTTATTCCATTTAGAAAAAAGGGCATCGATTTTTGTTTGTTGCGAAATTGATTGTTGAGCATTCATTGAGAAAATGCTCATTGTCATTAACAAAAGTATTTTTAAATGTTTCATTTTGTATCGTATTTATATTGTTTATGATTAGTTGTCTTCTTTTTTTACTAATCCATTTAGTGTTAAATGGTTCAAATTCTGTTGCAAGTATTTATACTTGTTTATAAAGATTTTTTTCTAAAAACAATAGGTTTCAACGTGCGTTCTAATCCTATACTTAAACCAGAAACATCTCCTTCAACTGTTGTCATAAATCTGATAGTTTTGTCTTTATATTTTGTTTCAACTTTACCATCTAGAACATAATAGGTGTCAAAAACATCTTCTTGCACTGTATTTAGCCATAATTTTTTTGAAGGGAATTTTGCAAATAAAGAACCATTTTCTATAACAACCTCAAAAGTTCCATAACCTCTATGATTATAAAATCCTGTATATTTTTTTAAGTCACCTAAAGGCTTATCTTTAGAAGCGATGGTTTTTACTTCTTGTATTTTTATTTGCTGTTTAACATATTTTGCTAATCGTGCCATCCAATCCTCTGTTTCAGGAGTTTCTAATAAAATATCTGTTACCAAGTTTCTTACAGTTTGAGTAAGTCCAGACCTGTTTTGATTTGCCAATACCACAATTCCTAATTCATCAGCAGGATATAAAGAAATAGTCGCTGTAAAACCATCAATATTGCCAGAATGATCTGCACGATAATGACCTTTATAAGAAGCTAAAAACCATCCATACCCATAATTATTCATAAATGAACTTGGATCACTTTTTCTAGGAAAGCGTCCTGAAATTATCATTTGTGAACTAAGTGCCTGTTTTACAAAATTACTAGGAAGTACTTGTTGCTTATTGTATTTTCCACTATTTAACCATGCAATCATCCATTTAGACATATCATTAACAGAACTATTAATAGCTCCTGCAGGTTCTAAAGCAGTGAGGTCAAAATAATCAATTTCAATGTTTTTACCATCTTCAACTATATATCCCAAAGCAGCTTCTCTATTCATTTCTAAATCAGTAATATTCGTGCTAGAATTTTCCATATCTAGTGGTTGAAACAGGATGTTTTCTATATTCTGTGCCCAAGTTTTATTTGTTAAACGCTCAGTAATAGCTCCTTGTAACATATACATGTTATTATTATAAATCCACTTTGATCTAACTGGAACAACAGGCTCTTGAAACTTTAGACGTGTGATTAAATCTGATTTTGAATTGGTTGTGAAAATTTTGGCAGACCCATCATGACGTGGTAAACCAGTGCTATGTGTCATTAAATCCTTAATGGTTATTTGCTTATTCATTTCTGAATTATAGAATTGTAATTCAGGAATATATGTTCTTGGAGACTCGTTTAAATCTACTTTGCCTTTATCTTCTAAAATACCCATTAAAGAGGCTGTAAAAGCTTTAGTTGTAGAACCAATAGCAAAAACGGTATTTGGTGTAACAGGTAATTTATTTTCAAGGTCACGATAACCAAACCCTTTCGCATATATAACTTCTTTCCCTTTTACAATGGCAATAGCAAATCCTGCTGCTTTACTTATTTCTAAAACCTTGTTAAGTTCTTTATCTACTGCTTCTATCTTTTCTAGAATTAAAGTATCCGTGTTTTGTGCAATTGCATTTCCTAAACATAGCGTTAGTAATGCGATAATAATTATTTTTCTCATGATTTTATATTTAAATGATTATAGAGCAAATAAACATGCAACGTTTAAGTCTAAAAATAAAAGATGATAAATCAAAGAATAATTAGTACACACATAATTATAAAACACTCAAACATTGGTTTAACTAAAAAAAAGTAATGTTTATATTGATTTTAGTTGTGTATATCAATTTAGTTGTGAAATTGCAATAACAATAGTAGTTTTGAAGTATGATTCAATTTTTAAAAAAATACAAAGCTTTTTTAATTGGGCCTTTTGTTATGGTTCCAATATTTTATTTGCTAGGATATTTAGGATTAATTATTCTTCCAGAAGAAAGAACTTATGAGATTTTTATTTACGCATTTATTTGGGGAATCTTAATCGCTTTACCTATTTATTATTTTAAAAAGAAGAAGAAAACTGTAATTAAAGCAATTAGTTTATTTGGTCTTTTTTTTATTACACTTATTATCGATAAGTTTATGAATATACCAGACAACCCTATCACTTTTATCTTAATAATTGGTTTCTGGATTGGTTTTGCACACATATTAACACCACTATTTATTAAAAAATACTGGAAGTTAATTGCTCTTATTTATGCTCCCTTATTCCTCTACTTCATGTATTCAAGATTGTTTTCAGGCGATCTAGAAGCATACTTAAAAATTAAAGAAAACTTTCCCTTTTATGTTTTCTTTTTACCAATTCCGATTTTATTTGCATTATGGGTTTTTGAACAATGGAAATGGATTCAAAACCTAAAAGCAGAAAAATCTAAAACCGAATTGTCTTTATTAAGAGCGCAGATAAATCCACACTTTTTCTTTAATACCTTGAATAATCTATACGCTTTAACGATTAAAAACTCTAAACAAGCGCCAGAAGTTATTCTAAAATTATCTGACATGATGCGCTATACCATTTATGAAGGTGAAAAAGAGAAAGTGAAAATCGCCGATGAAATTGAATATCTAAACAATTATATTGAGTTACATAAAATACGTTATAAAAAATCAGTAGAAATTACATTTAATCATCAAATTGATACAAATCAAACGGTTTCACCATTGTTATATATCATTCTTTTAGAAAACGCTTTTAAACATGGTATCGATTCTCTTTCTGAAAATGCTTTTGTAAACATTAATTTGTATGAAAAAGACAATGCCATATATTTTGAAATAGAAAATAATTTTGATGCTAAAGAAAAAAATGAATCAAGCGGAATTGGTTTAAAAAATCTAAAGAAAAGATTATCTTTAGTGTATAAAAATAATCACGAGTTAAAAACAAGCATCACAAAAAACATCTATAAAACAACTTTAAAAACTGCAAAACATGCTTAAATATATCATCATAGACGACGAACCTTTAGCGCACGAAATCATAGAAGAATTTTGTAGTATGTTGCCACATGTTGAGTTAGAAAAGAATTGTTATAACGCTATGGAAGCGATGCAGTTTTTAAATGAAAACACAATCGATTTTATGTTTTTAGATATCAACATGCCAAAATTAAGAGGTTTAGATTTTTTAAAAACATTAACAAATCCGCCAAAAACAATTATCACCACAGCGTATAAAGAACACGCTTTAGAAGGATTTGAATTAAATGTAGTTGATTATATTTTAAAACCGTTTAGTTTTGATAGATTGGTAAAAGCGGTAAATAAAGTTTCAGAAAAAGAATCTTCAAAAACAATAATTAAAGAGGTTTCAAACTCAGAAGAAACCTCAACTAGATTCTTTGTAAAAGGTGATAAAAAACACCATCAAATTGATTTAAATGATTTATTGTACATCGAAGCTTACGGAAATTACACCAAGTTGTTTTTAAATGATGAAATGATTGTAAGTCACGAAAAAATATCACATTACGAAACTATTTTAACGGATGGAAACTTTTTAAGGATCCATAAATCTTTTATTGTTGCTATTGATAAAATTAAGTTTATTGAAGGAAATCGTATTTTAATCAACGAGCATAAAGTCCCAATTGGTCAAACCTATAAAAGTCGTGTAAATGAACTTTTAAACTCTTAACTTCTATATTTTCTAATCATAGAGATTTTTCCATTTTCAACTTCTAATACTTCAACCGTGTTTTTTGTTGTGCTAATTTCTTCTTTTGTTTGTGGATGAACAGCTTTATAAGATGACTTAAATTTTATTATGATAACGTTATGGCCTACTGTTATTGAATTTAAAGTAGCTTTATACTCGGTATGAAGCCCCAAATAATACAACATTCCTTTGCGCATATTCTCTTTATTACCAACAGTTCTTGAATCATCTTTATCATAAGGATAATGCATATGTCCAACATCATCAGTTAACAGGTTTAAGTAATTCTCAACATCATTTTTTGTAGCATTAACAGCTTGTGTTGCTGTCCAAATTTTAAAATAGCGCAGTCCAAATTCTTTTAATTTGGTTTCTTTTTCAGTTAATATGCTACTTGTTACCGATTCTAGTTCATTTTCTGTTTTCTCTACTTTACAAGAAACACAAATTGAAAGAAATGTAAATAACAGTACTTTATATTTAATTTTCATGTTTATTAGTTGTTTAGTTGTTTTAAAGTCTCTTTAATACGTTCAGATTTTGGAAATCTCTTCTTAAGTACTTTATAAAAGTTTTTTGCTTCTTTCTTTTTATTTTTTTTAATATAATATTCTCCAAAAACACACAATAGGCTAGGTCTAAGCCTATTATTTAGTAAATCTTTTAAATCAAATTCTTTTGATAATTTCCTAAATTCATCATAGTTATCAGCTCTTACCGCCAGTCTTATATAATTATATCTAATGGCAGGGATTATTTTTGTAGAAATCTCATATAGCCTTGAGCGCTTCTCATAATAAGCTCTTACTGACGCTACTCCTCCTTTTGTATAAAACTCATTTAGATCTTTAAAATGTAACTGTTGAAAATTTTCAAAATATTCTTGAATACCATGATGTAAAGTAGAATATATTGTAGAGATATGTTCTTCTCCTACTAAAGATTTATAATTCCATCGGATATTAGTAGTATTCTTTTTTAAAAAATTCTCCAATTCTTTTGTTCCTTCTGTTACTGGTAACTCCGCTTCTCCTGCGTCAGAAAAATATAAGAAAGTATTTAATTTACTATTTTTATCTGCAAACTCTTTAAATCTATCAATCTTATTAGCTAAAGGAAAAGGGCTCGATAAAATATATCCATCAAACAAATCTGGTTTAGACATTAAGGTCGCTAATCCAAATCCACCACTAAACTCCCAACCAAATAAAAGTCGTTTATTTGATGTTCTATAAGTTTTGTTTACTAAAGGAACTACTTCATTTTCAATATAGTTTGAAAACATTTTTGACCCTGAAAAAAGTGTTGTATTCCTTGTTGATTCTTTAAAATTAATACCAACAACAATAAAATCTGGAGTTTTTCTAAAACGCTTTAGTAAACGGTCTAAAGTTACACCATATAAAAAATAACGCTGTCCGTCTAACAAATAGATTACAGGATACTTTTTATTTGAAGTTTTATAATCTTTAGGTAAATAAACTTGAATCTGTCTATTCTCTTTTAATATGCTAGAGTTTATAACATGGTTTATTCCAACTACATTTTCGCTTCCTTTATCTTGCGAGAAAGAAGTGTTAGCAAATAATACTAAAACAATTATTGCAACTATATTTTTCATTTGATTGTTAAATTAATTTCAATATTTCTATAGCTTTTTGGGCTCTTTTTGATGTTGGATAAGTTTTGATTAATAATTTATAAAACTTAACTCCTTCAGATTTCTTTTTATTCTTTATATAAAATTGACCTATTACGTCAGACCAGCTTTCTCTTAAATGTGTAACTAATGTTTCTATTTCAAAGTAAGTGACTAAACTTTCAAATTGATTGTAGTTATTATTGTTAATTGCCAATCTTATTATAGCATATTTTGTAAAAGGCGCTAACTCTTTTGAAAAACCATATAATTTATGTCGCTTTTCATAATACTTCTGCACATAATTTAATCCGCCTTTTGAATTAAAGTCTTCTAAATCTGAAAAGTTTACCTCAGTATAATTCTCAAAATAAGCTTGAATTCCGTGATATAATGCCGGATACACTGTAGAAAGATGTTTCTCTCCTTGTAAAACTTTAAACTTCCATCTTAAATTTGTTTTGTTTTCTTTTAAATAAGCATTAAATTCTTCTGTTCCTTCTTTCACTCCAAATTCTTTAGCATCAGAAACAAAATATACAAATGTGTTTAGCTCTTTATTCTTTTTGATAAATGATTTAAATCGTTTCATTTTACTAGAAACAGGAAAAGGGCTAGACAAAATATATCCATCAAATAGTTTTGATTTAGAAATCAGTGTTTCTAAACCGAATCCACCACCATAAGCCCAACCAAATAGCAAACGTTTATTTGATGTTCGGTAATTAGAACCTATAAAAGGGACTACTTCTTTTTCTAAAAATTCTCCAAAATTTTTAGCACCTGCACTAAAAGTTCTCATTCTGTTTGCCTGTACATTAGTAATACCTACTACTATAAAATCTGGCGTCAAATTATACTCATTAAAAGATTGTAATAAACTTGCACCGTATAAAAAGAAACGCTGTCCGTCTAACAAATAGATTACAGGATACTTTTTAT
>CAXICE010000025.1:0-13834 GCA_964022045.1 uncultured Polaribacter sp.
GAAAAAAAGCGGAAGAAGACTTAATAGCTTCATCAGAACGATTACGATTGGCAACTACAACAGCAAATATTGGTATTTGGGAATGGGATGTTTTAAGCAACAAACTAATTTGGGACAAAACCATGTTTAAAGTTTTTGGAATAGCTGAAAATGAATTTAATGGCACCTTCGAAACTTGGGCTTCTACAGTTCATCCAGATGATATTGATAAAGCCAATGAAGAAGTTCAAAATGCATTACAAGGCCTATCAAAACTTAATATGGAGTTTCGAGTTATATGGCCAGATAAATCCATTAGGCATGTTCAAGGAGATGCAATTGTAATTAATGATCCCGTTTCAGGAGAACCTATTAAAATGATAGGAACTAACATTGACATTACAGAGCGTAAGAATGCAGAACAAGAAATTTTAGAAACTAAAGAACAAATAGAAGTTAGTGAAGCTAAGTTTAAATCGTATACAGAAAAATCTCCGGTAGCTATTTATACAACAGACGTAAATGGAGACTGTAACTATGCTAATAAAACTTGGCTTGACATAACAGGAATGACCAACAAAGAAGCTTTTGGTAAAGGCTGGTTAAATGCTTTGCATCCAGAAGACATAGAGCATGTAAATTCTAATTGGTATAAATCTGTTAAAACCAAAGGTAAATGGAGGTTTGAATATCGATTTATAAATAAAAAGAATAAAGAAATTACATGGGTAGAAGGTACCGCTAAAAAGATGTTTAATGAGAAAAACGAATTTATAGGCTATCTTGGAACAAATGTTAATATCACAGAAAGAATAAAAGCAGAAGAAACATATCGTTTATTAGCAGATAATAGTAATGATATTATTACCCTACAAAACACAAATAATCAACTCAAATACACAAGTCCTTCTGTAG
This sequence comes from uncultured Polaribacter sp., assembly GCA_964022045.1. GTDB lineage: Bacteria > Bacteroidota > Bacteroidia > Flavobacteriales > Flavobacteriaceae > Polaribacter. Next base: position 895 of record CAXICE010000025.1, read on the forward strand.
AAAATATACTAGGCTACAAACAAGAAGAGCTAGCTGATACAGATTTTTTAGAGTTAATTCATAAAGATGATGTAAAAAAAATAGATAAAACAATCAATAAAAATGTTCTAGAAGATGAAAACTCTAATACAGTAGAGTATCGTATTCGTCACAAAAACGGACATTATGTTTGGTTAGAAGAATCTGTTTCTCCAGTTTTCAAGAAAGGTCAAGTTGTTTCTTTTGTGACTACTAATAGAGATATTTCACGATGGGTTTTAGCAAAAAAAGAAATTCAAGATTATCAATCTTCTCTTCAAAAATTAACCACAGAACTTTCTCTAACTGAAGAAAAACAAAAAAAAGAAATAGCTGCCAATATTCACGATCATTTAAGTCAATCTCTAGTTATTTCTAAAATGCGAATTTCAGATTTAGAGAGAAAAACAGAACTAGAAAACATTCAAGAAGATCTAAGTTTTATTAAGGATCATATTTCTAGTGCATTAGAAAACAGCCGTAAAATAACCTACGATCTTTCTCCACCAGTATTATATCAGTTGGGTATAATTGATACATTATCTTGGTTTGCAGGTAATATTGAAAATAAATATGGAATTAAGTTTGAGTTTAACACTAGTATAGATACTATTAACCTAAACGAATTTAAATCAATTTTACTATTTCGTTGTATTCAAGAAGCGGTTACAAATACGATAAAATATGCAAACGCTTCTTTAATTACGTTAAATATAGAAAAGGATGAAGAAACTATTACTGTTACACTATTAGATAATGGAAAAGGATTTGATACTTCTAAATTAAGTAATACTATAAGTTCAGGATCTGGTTTTGGTTTATTCGCCGTTAAAGAACGTATTAAAAACATGAACGGAGAGCTGTTTATTACTTCGGAATTAAATGTTGGTACAAAAATTAAAATTTGCTTATTATTAGAATAATGTATTCTTCTAGAAAAAACTTATAAAACAGTATCTAATTAAAAAAACCTCAACTTTTTAGTTGAGGTTTTTTGTTTTAATACGTGTCTTTCATCCAATTATAAGGTTTACGTTTTACCCACATTCCGCGTGTAAAATCTGGAAAATCTTGTGGTTCTCCGTTATTTTCAATTGACAATTCAGAAAGCGGTGTAATTGCACTCCAAGCTGCTGCATCATACGCATCTAATGGCGGTGCAATGTTTCTTTTTGCAGATTCTACAAACGCATTAATCACAAAGAAATCCATTCCGCCATGACCAGCGCCTTGTGCATGTTCTCCAAATTTTTTCCATAATGGATGATCGTATTTTTCTAACCATTCTTTTGAAGCGTCCCAACGATGTGGTTTCGATTTTCCTTCAATATACATTCTATCACCATCTTTTTCCCACAAACCATTTGCACCTTGCACTCTAAACCCTAAAGAATACGGTCTTGGCAAATTACAATCGTGTGTTACAATTATGGTTTCTCCGTTTGCAGTTTCTATGGTTGATGTAATTACATCACCTTGTTTAAACTTTAATTTTGCATTCGGATGCTCTTTTCCTCCGTGTTTTACAATATAATTATGCAAACCAATTCCTTTTGTTGCGTGAGAAGTCATCGACATAAAACGATTTCCACGATTTACATCACACATTGTTGCCATTGGTCCAACTCCGTGCGTTGGATATACATCTGCATTTCTTAACAAAGAATGTTGTGTTCTCCAAGCCGATTCTGAAATTCCTTTATCACCAAACTCTACTCCTTTTCCGTACGCAGATTTTCCGTCATTTAATTTTACAAAACGTAAATCGTGCTGATATCCACATCTAAAATGCACCAACTCTCCAAAAACATTTTGTTTTACCATGTTCAAAACCGCCAACACATCTCTTCGGTAATTTACATTTTCTAAAATCATCATATGTGTTCCGGTTTCTTCGTGCGTGTTTACCAAATCCCAACATTCTTCCATGGTATTTGCAGCAGAAACTTCTAATCCAGCATATTTTCCAGCCAACATTGCGTCTTTTGCCATGCGCGTATGCCACAACCAAGGTGTAGAAATAATAACAGCATCAACTTCTTTTAGTTCTAAAAGATTACGATAATCTAAATCGTTTTTACCAAAAACTTTTGGTTTCTTTTCTCCTTCTTTTTTGATTCTATCTAACGCAATTGTAATTCTTTTAGGATCAATATCACAAATAGCAGTTACCAACACATCGTCTCTTAGCAATACATTATTAAGATGATTTGTTCCTCGTAATCCAACGCCAATTAATCCTACTTTTAACTTTTTATCTTTATAAGAATCGTTTGCTCCAAATGATAAACTTGGTGACATTGCTAAACCAGTTCCGATAATGGCTGATTTTTTAATAAAATCTCTTCTTGAACTCATATTGATTTTGATTTGTTAGTTTTTAGTTGTTCTGTATTCCCAAATTTAGAAATATTATTTTAGGATTAACAAACTGAGCATAACTTTTTTATATATTTGATTTTCTAAAATATTTTTCAATGGATGAATTTCTTTTATATGTAAAAATGGGACTCAATCATGTGCTAGATTTTACTGCGTATGATCATATTTTATTTCTGATTGTTTTAGCTGTTATTTTTTCGTTTCATCAACTTAAAAAAGTGCTTTGGCTGATCACATTATTTACACTTGGTCACACAATTACGTTAGCTTTATCTGCTTATGGCGTTTTAAAAATTGATGTTACCATTGTAGAGTTTTTAATTCCGGTTACTATTTTTATTACTGGCGTTGTAAACATCATCAACCTTAAAAAAACATCGAGTAATAAAGACAATATCAATTTAATATTTGCGTTGTTTTTTGGATTGATTCACGGCTTAGGATTCTCCAATTATTTTAGAATGATGGTTGGTAGAGAAGAAGATAAATTATTGCCTTTAATAGAGTTTGCTTTAGGTATAGAAATCTCGCAAGTAATTATCGTTTTAGGAATCTTAATTATAGGCTCTATAGTGCAATCAACCTTAAGAGTTACTAAAAGAGATTGGATTTTAGTAACCTCATCAATTGTAATTGGTTTTGTAATTCCAATGATGATAGAACGTGTTTTTTGGTAAAAAATTAACGCTTCAATAACAGAAAACAAACTACTTTTACAACATGAATAAAAAGCAACTAAAGTACGATACTGCTTATTTAAAAATGGCTCATGAATGGGCAAAATTATCGCATTGCGAACGCAAACAAGTTGGCGCTTTAATTGTAAAAGACAGAATGATTATTTCTGATGGATTTAACGGAACGCCAACCGGCTTTGAAAATCCGTGCGAAAACGAAGAAGATTACACAAAATGGTATGTTTTACATGCAGAAGCAAATGCCATTTTAAAAGTTGCATCCTCAACACAATCGTGTAAAGGCGCCACTTTATACATTACTTTATCGCCTTGCAAAGAATGTAGTAAATTAATACATCAAGCAGGTATAAAAAGAGTGGTTTTTGCAAATAATTACAAAGATGAAACTGGCATAAAATTCTTAAAAAAAGCAGGTGTAGAACTAATTCATTTATCAAATGAAGCATAAAAATTATTTACCATTATATTTTGCTTTCGCCATTGTTTTTGGTGTTTTAATAGGAAGTTTTTTTAACGGAGGAAATGCTTCAAATTCATTATTTGCCAAAAAATCTGCAAACGAAGTAAAGATTAAACGCTTAATGGATTACATCCAAAAAGATTATGTAGATAACGTAAATACAGATGAGTTATTAGATGGTGCCATCACGCAAATTTTAGGAAAATTAGATCCGCATTCGTATTACATTCCGAAGGAAAACTTACAAGAAATTACCGAAAACATGCAAGGTAATTTTGTTGGAATTGGTGTGCAATTTAGAATGATAAAAGACTCAATAACAGTAATTCAACCCATAAAAGGCGGGCCAAGTATTAAAGCCGGAATTAAAGCTGGAGACCGAATTTTAATGGCTAATAAAGATACTTTATATGGTAAAAAATACTCTAGCAATTCAGTTCCTAAATATCTAAAAGGCGCAGCAAATACAAATGTTGATTTGCAAGTTTATAGAAAAACAAATGATTCTCTATTTACAATTTCATTAAAAAGAGGAAAAGTTGCCATCAAAAGTGTAGATGTTTCTTACATGATAAACGACTCAATTGGCTACATTAAATTAGAGCGTTTTGCAAGATCTTCTTACAAAGAATTTAAAACTGCTTTAAACAAACTTCAAGATGAAGGCATGACCGATTTGGTGTTAGATCTTAGAGGAAATGGAGGCGGATATGTTGATATTGCAAATAAGATTGTTGATGAGTTTTTAGAAGATGATAAATTAATTGTATTTACAAAAGACAATAAAGGAAATGTAGATAACTATTATTCTACCAAAAAAGGCGCTTTTGAAAAAGGCGGATTATATGTTTTAATCGATCAGAATTCTGCTTCGGCATCAGAAATTGTTGCTGGCGCTTTGCAAGATAATGACAGAGGAATTACTTTAGGAAGACGTTCTTTTGGAAAAGGTTTGGTACAAGAAGAGCGTGATTTAGGCGATGGATCTGCGGTTCGTTTAACCATTGCACGTTATTATACTCCAACCGGAAGGTCAATTCAAAAACCTTACGAAAAAGGAAAGAAAAACAAGTACTCTAGAGATTTAAACAATCGCTTTAAAAGCGGAGAATTGTTAAGTAAAGACAGCATAAAAGTAATTGATTCTTTAAAATTTACAACACCAAAAGGAAAGATTGTGTATGGTGGTGGCGGAATTGTTCCGGACGTTTTTGTGGCGGTAGATACAACATCATATTTAAATAACTTCTATTTTAATACCATTCAGAATTTTGCTTTTGATTGGGTTGATAATCACAGAAAAAAACTAACGAAAAATAGTTTAGATAATTTCATTTTAAATTATGATATAGACACTTCTTACAAGGCGTATTTAAAAAGCATTAACACCACTTTAAAAGATTCTAGAAGAAACTACAAGCAACGTTTTAAACCTTCAAAAAAAGTTGAAGAAACCATTAAAGAATACTTAAAAGCAACAATTGCAAGTCAAATTTATGGAGATGATGGCTTCTACAGAGTCATACAATCAGACGATAAAATGTTGCAAAAAGTATTGGAGTTGGAAACTAAGAATTAATGCCGTTTCTTTGTGGCAATGAATCATATCAACATTCCAGATAATAAAAAAGTATATTTTGCTTCCGATCAGCATTTAGGTGCTCCAACTGCAGAAGCTAGCTTTCCAAGAGAACAAAAATTTGTTGCTTGGTTAAATGAAGTAAAAGAAGACGCTGCTGCCATTTTTTTATTGGGTGATTTATTTGATTTTTGGTTTGAATATAAAACCGTTGTTCCGAAAGGATTTGTAAGTGTTTTAGGAAAACTAGCCGAAATAAAAGACAGCGGAATTCCAATTTTCTTCTTTGTAGGAAATCATGATTTATGGATGAAAGATTACTTTGAAAAAGAATTAAACATTCCTGTTTATCACAAACCGCAAGAATTTACTTTTAACAAAACATCTTTATTTATTGGTCATGGCGATGGTTTAGGTCCTGGAGACAAAGGCTACAAACGCATGAAAAAAGTGTTTACGTTTCCATTGTTTCAATGGATGTTTAAATGGTTTCATCCAGATTTAGGAATGAAATTAGGACAATACATGTCAGTGAAAAATAAAGTAATTTCTGGTGATGAAGATGCCGTTTTTTTAGGCGAAGAAAACGAATGGTTAGCAGAATATTGTCATCGAAAATTAGAAGCCAAACACTACGATTATTTTGTGTTTGGACACAGACATTTACCTTTAGATATTCAACTTCAAGAAAACAGCAAATACATTAATTTGGGCGATTGGATTAGCCATTTTACTTATGGTGTTTTTGAAGGCAATAAGGTTCAGTTAAAAAAATACAGCTAAACAAATTTATCACTTAGAGTGTTTCGCATTTTTTGCGTAATGTATCGAGAAGTCCTTTTTTTTAATCTTTCAAAAAACAAGATGGATTAACATTTAACAATTCTGCTATTTCTAATAAACGCTCAACAGAAAGTTTCGTTTTACCTGTTTCTACTTTAAAGTATCCGTTATTAGTTAAATTTAACTTTAATGCTAAATCAAATTGAGAGACACCTAATTCTTGTCTTTTCTTTACAATTCTCTTTAAAACCTCAGCAACTTCTTCTTCTCTTTTTTCTTTTGACATATTTTTTTTCGTTTTTCTAAGCATTCAAATTTACTGAAAAATACCATATAAAATTGTTCCAATTTGGAATACCCATTTAGGGTGAGATGTGCAATATACCATAAATGGGTATTCCAAAAAGGGAATTAAAAAATTAGGTTGCTTTAAAAATATTTACAAGCTTTACAAAGTTAAATAACCGACTTTGAGATTGCTATGAAAAAGAAAATCCTCTGTGGTTAAATTTAAGAACAAAAATATCTTACATAAATGTTTCACTTAAAAATACAACTAATGACTTAGCTATACATAACCAACAGAGGAAAGTGTTGCAAAAGTAAAACTTTCTTACAAGTTTTTGCGTTTTTAAACTTGTTTATTCATTAAAGACACAACAATTAAAAATAAAATAACGAGTGGTAAACACTCAAAAAAATTATAAGCATGAAAAAAATAATTTTAAGTTTAGCAGTAGTATTTGCAATGTCTTCTTTTACAACTGTAGATACTAATGTAGAAGAAGTGAATATTGAAAAAATAACGGCAGAAGAGAATGAAGGTAGAGATTGTGTAGATAGAGCTATGGAATGGGTCTATGCTGCAGTTGACGCAGGAATTGGTGATGGTAATTTAAATGGGGAATTTCATAATGATTATATGTCTATATATATGTATTACTATGAAGAGTGTGTAGAAGGAGCTAGTTATGTATAAGTAAATATAAGGCAGAAAATATTCTATCTTTTCTGCCTTTACTTCTAAAAAAATAAATCAATTAAGAAATGAAAAAACTCACATTAACTTTACTATTATTTATAAATATTATTAACTATTCACAAGAAAAATTTGAAGGAGAAATTATATACAAAGTAACATTGAATAGACCTGATTTTTCTAAATTAGAAAAAAATAAAAAAATTTCAAAAAAACGTAAAGAAGAAATTAAAAAAACTTTTAAATTTTCTGAAAACGTTGAGGCAACAATGCAATTTAATGGAAAAGAGTCACTATATAGTGTTAAAAAAAGTATGCGTAACGAGTCAAATAAAAGGATTAATTTCACGGAAATTTTTGCTGGCAATACAGATAAATTTTATGTGAATTCTGCTAATAAAGAATATTTCTATCAAACAAGTACTTTTGGTGAAAATTTGCTAATCGAAATGGCACAAAAAAAATGGAGACTAACTCAAGAAACAAAAAAAATCGGAAAATACACTTGCTATAAGGCAATTGATTTAGATTCTAAAAATTACAGCACAATAGCTTGGTACACACCTGAAATACCTGTGAATTTTGGCCCTAAAAAATATTTCGGTTTACCTGGTTTAATTTTAGAATTACAAGATTCTGCTACTTTTTTTTCTGTTATTAAAATAAAGATAAGCAATAAGAGAATAAAAATAAAAAAACCAACTAAAGGGAAAAAGTTAACTGCAAAAGAATATGCTAAAATTCGCAATAGAAACTCGCCATTTAAAAATAAAAGAAAAAATTAATTAGACACTGAAAAAACTCATGGTTATTATTTGTTAATTAGGTTTTGATCCAAGAATAAAGAAATCAAATAATTTCTAAACATAGTTTTTATAGTTACTACAAAAATAAATAAAGTTCTCGTTTTGAAACCTTGTTAAAATATTTTCGTTTTTATATAGTAGGACTAATCTTTATAGAATGTTTAAAGAAATGAATTTTATGAAAAAGTATCTTTTTTTAGTGTGTTTGTCTGTATCAGTAAGTCTTTTTTCACAATCAAACTTAACTGGTATTGTGTATTATGAATCTGGAATTAGTCAACAAAACATTGATAATTATTTTTCAAAAGAACGAAAATTATTAAAAAAGAAAGAACAAATTAAGTTTGCAGATGATTTATTTTTGAAAAGTGAAAAAGTTAAATCAACGCTACGATTCTCTTTAAAAGAAGCCATTTACGAAGTTAAAAAAAAATTAAATTTAAAAGAAAAAGGGAATGTTATTGAAAGACAAATTTAATTGCAGCAGGAGGTCTCAATAAATATTATCAAAACACGAGTAATAAAAATTTAGAAATACAAAATTGCACAACTCTAGGAGAATGCTTTATTATTGTTTCTGAAAATAATAACAAATGGCAATTAACTCAAGAAACAAAAACAATTGCAGCCAATTTGTGTTATAAGGCAACTGCTATTCAAATAAAAAACAATAAAAAAATAGATATTGTAGCTTGGTATGCTCCCAACATTCCTGTCAGTTTTGGCCCAAAAGAATATTATGGTTTACCAGGTTTAGTTTTAGAAGCGCAAAACAATTTTAGATATTTCAGAGCAACAAAATTAATATTAAATCCTAATAATAAGATACTTATTAAAAAACCAACAAAAGGTATTAGAATTACTCAAAAAGAGTTTAATAGAATCAGTAAAAGTGCTTTTAATAAAATAAAGTAAAAAATTGTTAAAAAAATACAGAAACAAGAGAACAACTTTTAGCATGATTATTGTAATCAATACAAGTTTTAAGGTAAATTAATAGACTTCATGAAAAAGAAACTACTTTTTATAACACTCATTTTATTTTCAATTAGTGCTTTTGCTCAGCAACAATTTTCTGGCAAAGTGTATTATACAATCAGTACAAAACCACTTAACTTAAAGGCTTTAGATTCAGTAAATGATAGTGACAAGAAGACCTCACCAAAAGTAAAAAATTTAATGAAAGAAATGCTAGGAACCAATGATAATGTTACTGGCATACTGCAATTTACCAACAATGAAATGCTCTACAAATTAGATGATGCAATGTTAAATGATAATAGGCGAAAATTTAATATGACAAAAATCTTAGCTGGGAATAACGATATATTTTACAAAAACAAATTAACTAACGAAGATTTTAAACAATCTAATTCTTACGGAGAAAAACTATTAATAGAACAAACGCCTTTAAAATGGAAAATATCACAAGAATCAAAAAAAATTAACAAGTTTTTCTGTTATAAAGCAACAGCTATCAAAGAAGTCATAAACAGCAAAGGTGTTTTTAAAAATGAAATTACTGCTTGGTTTTCTCCAGAAATTCCTTTTCCTTTTGGTCCAAATGAGTTTGGAGGTTTACCTGGATTAATTTTAGAAATTAAAAGTGAAAAAATTAATTATGTTTTACAAAAAATTATTCTCAATCCTAAAAATAAAATAACTATTAAAAAACCAAGCAAAGGAAAAAAAATGTCTGCTGTTGAATATTTTGAAATGACAAAAAGATTAAGTCAATCAATGGAAAGAAGATTTAAACGTCAATAAAACTTTTAGAGAGAATTTCTCAATTTGGTAAAAGAAAAAATTAAGATGCTAAAAAAAATTATTGCTATTATTTGTTTATTAGGTTTTGTATGTACTGTAAATTCTCAAACCATTACGTTAAAAGGAAGCGTAAAAGACAGTTTGCAAAACTCGTTAACTTTTGCAAACGTAATAGCCAAACCTTTAGACAAAAACAAAAATTTAAAATTTGCCATTACAGATAATGATGGTTTGTATCGCTTAGAATTAATAAAAAACCAGCAATATACAATTAGCATTAGTTATATGGGCTTTGAACCTGTTAATTATCAATTTAAAGGAGCCAACACAACCACAAAAAACTTTATACTTAAAGAAGCCAAAAACCAATTAGATGAAATAATTATAGAAATGCCCGTTGTTGTAAAAGAAGACACCATAACCTACAATACCAAAAGTTTTGTTGATGGCACAGAACGTAAATTAAAAAATGTTTTAAAAAAATTACCTGGTGTTGCAGTAGATAAAAATGGTGGCGTTACGGTTAACGGTAAAAAAGTAAACAAAATGTTGGTTGATGGTAAAAAGTTTTTTAATGGCGGCACTAAATTGGCGGTTGAAAACATTCCTGCAAATGCTGTTGATAAAGTAGAAGTTTTAGACAATTATAACGAAGTTGCTTTTTTAAAAAACATTTCAGATTCTGATGAAATGGCTATGAACATCAAACTAAAAAAAGACAAAAAGAATTTTATGTTTGGTGATGTTGAAGCTGGCAAAGGAAATAAAGAATATTACAGAACTAGCGCAAACTTGTTTTATTACAGCCCAAAAACCAACGTTAATTTTATTGGAAATCTAAATAATACTGGAGAAAAAACATTTACGTTTAAAGATTATATGAATTTTCAGGGCGGAATTAATGCCGTATTTAGTGGAACTTTTAAATTTGGAAGAGGAGATTTTTCTCAATTTTTAAATAGTAATGATATTTTAAAAAGTGAAAATAAATTTGCAGCATTACATATTACCAAAGCAGCAAGTAACAAGTTAGATATTTCTGGTTTTGCAATTATTTCTAAAAACAACACCAATAGTTTTGAAGAAAACAACAATCAGTATAGTAATATTATTGAGCAAAAAGAAAATACTACCAATGCCAAAAATGTATTTGGAATCGGGAAATTAAACTTAGAATACGCACCAAATAACAAAGCGCAATGGTATGCAAGAACTCAAGTTAAAAAAACAGACAACACAAATAATAACGAAATTTTATCTACCATAAATAGTGTTCAAAATATATTTAATAGCAACAAAAAAACAGATGCAATTTCTATAAATCAAAATATAGAATGGCATCAGCAACAATCTGCAAAACATACGTTTTCTTTTATTGCAGATTATGCATTTGATAAAAATAATCCTACAAATTATTGGCAAACCACAAACAAAATTCTGCAAGGAATCATTCCGTTAGATCAAAATCAGCAATTGTTTAGAATCCATCAAAACAGAGAAATAAAGCAACAAAATTTCAATTCAATTTTTAAACATTTTTGGGTAATTAGCAACAATCATCATATTTATACAACTTTAGGAAATAATTTATCTAACGAAGCATTTTTAACAATTGACAAACAAGAATTAGATAACGGAACATTCAATAATTTTTCATCCAATGGTTTTGGAAACGATGTAAATTTTAGATTGAATGATTTTTATGCAGGAATTCACTATAAATTCAGAGCAGGAATTACAACTTTTAAACAAGGCGTTGTATTACATAATTATAATTGGAATGTAAATCAACAAACCACATTTTCGAATTCTAAATGGATTGCATTGCCAGATTTTTTAGCCAAAATTGAATTTAATAAATCTAAAAGTATTCGCTTGCGATATAATTTAAAAACAAATTTTTCTGATGCATCAAAATTGGCTAATCAATTTTATTTACAATCATATAATTCGGTTTTTAAAGGAAATGAAAACTTAGAAAATGAGTTATATCATAATGCAAGTATTTTTTATAGTCGCTTTAGTTTGTATCGAGGTTTAATGATGCATGCAATGGCAAACTACACTAAAAAAATAAAAGGATTTACAAACTTAGTGGTGTTAGATGAAACAAATCCAGATCCAACACAAAGAGCCAATCGTTATCTAACAACGCAATTGATAGACAATCCATCAGAAAATATTATGATGAATACGTATATTGAAAAAACCATCAAAAACATTAAATACAAATTAGGTGGCGATATAAATCTTTCAAATTATATTCAGAATATCAACAATCAAATTCAAACCAACAAAAACAATAGTTATTCTTTTGAAACTGGTTTAGAAACTTTGTTTGATAATTTTCCAACCATAGAGATTGGCTACAAAAGAACGATTGGTAATTATACTTCTGGAGCTTCAACATCTAAATTTGTGCGTTCAGAGCCTTTTATAAATGTTGATTATGATTTTTTAAAAGGATTCATTTTTAATTTTGACTACAAACGTTCTAATTATCAGAATAAAAACTTGAATCAAGAAAATGTGTACGAATTAGCCAATGCAACCTTGTCTTATAAAAATGAGGATAGCGCTTGGAGTTATAAAATAAAAGCAACAAATTTATTCAACACTACATTTAAACAAAGTAATAGTTTTTCAGATTATTTAATTAGAGATACAAAAACCTATATTTTACCAAGAGTTGTAATGTTTAGTATTGGATACAATCTCTAGTATAAAGCACTACTAACAACTTCTATTTCACATTCTTTTAACCAAATCTTTAGCATTCTTTTAACAAGAAAAAAAATGCTATTATTGTAGCTTTGTTTCCAATAAATTGTTATCACAAATAAATCACTAAAATGATAGAACAACAAATGAATGTAGATGTAAGAGCAATCAATGAAAAGATTGAAAGAGAAAGTGCCTTTATAGATATTTTAACCTTAGAAATGAACAAGGTTATTGTAGGTCAAAAAGACATGATAGAAAGGTTGTTAATTGGTTTACTAGGAAATGGACATATTTTATTAGAAGGTGTTCCTGGTTTGGCAAAAACATTAGCGATTAATACATTATCAAAAGCAGTTCAGGCTTCTTTTAGTAGAGTACAATTTACACCAGATTTATTACCTGCGGATGTTGTTGGAACTATGATTTATAACATGAAAGAAAATGATTTCATGATTAAAAAAGGACCAATTTTTGCAAATTTTGTATTAGCAGATGAGATAAACAGAGCGCCTGCAAAAGTGCAATCTGCTTTATTAGAAGCCATGCAAGAACGTCAAATTACAATTGGCGATACTACTTTTAAATTAGACGAACCATTTTTAGTAATGGCAACTCAAAATCCGGTAGAACAAGAGGGAACATATCCTTTACCAGAAGCACAAGTTGACCGTTTTATGTTAAAAGTTGTAATAGATTATCCAAAAATTTCTGATGAACAAACCATTATGCGTCAGAATTTAAACA
>CAXICE010000026.1:0-13801 GCA_964022045.1 uncultured Polaribacter sp.
TCTTACTTGGAGTGCTGTTACAGAAGCTGGAAGCATAGTTGTTAGCGATACAATTAAGTTAATTGTAGATCTACAATTCATCAAAGCATAATAGTTTTTGATTGGTTAATAGTGTTAATTAGGGCTAATGAATAACATCATTAGCCCTATATTAAATTTCGAAAGAAATATAGATTTCGATGACTTTATCACTATCTAATAACAACAGAAATATAATTTAAAAACATTTATACCTATGCAATTATTAAAAAGTTTAAACTGGCGTTATGCAACAAAGAAATTTGATAATTCAAAAAAAATAAAGGAAGAAGATATTAAACGTATAGAAGAAGTAATAAGATTATCGGCTTCATCTTATGGTTTTCAGCCTTATACGATTTTAAGAATTGAAAATTCGAAAATAAGAGAGCAATTGCAACCAATTTCTTGGAATCAATCTCAAATTGTTGATGCATCTCATCTTTACGTATTTTGTAATTATTTAGACTTCACAGAAACAATGATCGATGAATATGTGCAAAGAAAATCTACTGTGCAAAATATTTCATTAGACAAGTTAGAAGGATACAAACAATTTATGAATGGTAAACTTAAAGAAAAAACTAAAGAGGAAATACCAAACTGGACAGCAAAACAAACTTATATAGCGCTTGCAAATATGTTAGCCGCCTGTGGAGAATTAAAAATAGATTCGTGCCCGATTGAAGGTTTTGAGCCTGAAAAGTATGATGAAATTTTGGGTTTAAAAGAAAAAGGACTTACTGCAACTGCTGTAATGGCTATTGGTTATCATGCTGAAGATGATCATAATTACAATATGAAAAAAGTCAGAAAATCAATCAATACATTATTTAAAACAATCTAAGAATACTAACAGGTAGATTATGTACCTCCGTTTTAAAAAGAGAATCCTTTGGTGATTTTAGTTCAAAAGTATTTATAGATCTGCTGCTTTAAGCATAATTTTTAGAATGAAAAATGCAATCATTTTGTGAATGATTGCATTTTAATTTTCTGCATTAAACTTTAACTATTTTAAAGGTTTAACACTCTCAAATAAATCAGTAATTAAATCTTGATGTTTCTGTGGTGTAACCTCTCTAAAATAACCCAATAAATCTTTAGATGTTGCGTATCTATCTGTTTTCATTTTTAGTTTCCCATTTATAGTATTCCAATCTTCAAGAAAATGTCTTAAAGCTTTATTTACTAGCTCCTCTCCTATTACTTTTTGAAATTGATACATATTAATAGCACCTTTAGCATAATATACATGATCTTGATTTTCTACTAAAGCAAGTGAAGGCTCAATAGAAGCATCTCTTTCTTTTCCCTTTTCGTATTTCTCTTTTTGTGTGTCTAAGAATTGAAGCAATTTTTCTTCAGGATACTGTTGTTTTAAAGCCATCATTGCTGCATATTGCGATAATGTTTCTATAATAAAGTATTGCCCTTTTACATTTGCAGCTTCTACTTGCATTCCAAACCATTGATGTGCAATTTCATGAGCAGTTACATAGAATGCCATATCTACATCTTTTTCATCATCTATGTCTAAAACAAAACCGATGGCTTCAGAAAAAGGGATAGTTCCTGGAAACGACTGTGCGTATTCTGCATATCTTGGAAACTCCATAATACGCAATTGCTGATATTGATACGGACTGAAATTTTTACTATAATATGATAATGAAGCTTTCATAGATGTCATCATTCTATCGATATTATAATCGTGCGCTTTATGATAGTAAATTTCAAGATCAACTGGTTTTGCATTATCTTGATTTGCCATCCAAGTATCTTTTTTAATTTCATAAGTTGCAGAAACAATAGAATAAAAATTAATCATTGGTTGTTTCATTTTATAATGAAAATAATTACGATTGTTTTCTGACCATTTTCTTACTAAATCACCAGGAACTAAAGCGGTTTGTTCTTTTGATGTACCAATAATCATTTCAAAATTTACACCATCAGAATCACTACCAGATCTTGCATTCTTAAGCTCATTTACATCATTTCTATCTGCTCTATTGTATCTAATAGGTAAATTATATTCTTTACGCTGATCGGCATCATTAAGCTCGTATTTTTTAGTATAGCCAATGGTTGGTAAATCTGAATTATTAAAAAACGTTCCATTTTTATTGATATTTACATTCGAGTTTCCAGATTCAAATCCTTTTGTGATAAAGCTTTGTTTAAAGTACATTTTTACCGAATCTCCAGGTTTTAAAGCCTTTTTTAGATTGAAAATAGTATAGTCAAATTTCTCATATTGATTATCAATGGTAAACCCGTCTTCAAAAGAGATACTGTCTAATGACACATTTTCTTCAAGAAGTTTTTGAATGTGTACAGCTGTAATACCTTCATTAGTTGTGTTTTTTAACATATAGTACCCTTTTACAGTATAATCTCTATCTTCTGGATACAACTCTAATTCTAGGTTTACATCTACCAATTTTGGTTGTGGTATGTATTCAAATTGTTTGAGTTCCTTTTCATAGGCAACTCTAAACTCAGTTGCTTCAGAGTTTGTCCAATACGTATTTAAAACATTGGTATTGTAAAAAATAAAACTTCCAATAGTTATAAATGCTATAAAAACAAAGCTTGCTAGTTTAAGAAGTGGCTTACTAAATCTGTATTTACTCGCTTTTATTCGTTTTAATAAATTGGTTTCAGTACCTCTTACAATTACTAAAGAGCCGATAATTAGTAATAATATTGCAAAAAGAAACCAATACGATTTAATGATTAAATAAGGTGTTAAAAAATGACCATAACCATTCATATCTGAATACGTTCCTAACGTGCTGCCACCAAATAAATATAAATCGTGATTAAATCCAAATAGACCTAAAGCAACATTGGCAATAAAGTATACAATAACCAGCATAAAGCCTAAAAATTTATTATTGACAACCGATTGTATAAAAAATGCAATACAAGTATACAATGCTAAAAATGGTAGAATATCAACAAAGAAGCCAGTAAAATAAACACTCAATTCGTATTTATAATAGCCACTTAAAGTTTGAAAAATAATTCCAGATAGGATTAATGCAAGCATCAATACAGTATAAATTAAGTTCAATCCAATATACTTACCCAATAACTTTATAAAACTAGACATTGGTGTAGCGTCATAAATTAAATCTAATTTTGCACCACGTTCCTTCCAAACTAATTCTCCTGAATAAAATATTAAAAGAGCAATAAAGAAAAACATAGAGGTTTCTTTTAGTTCTTCAACCATAAAATACGTTGCAGGGAAACTATCTACGCCATACACAGTTCCTAGGTTTACTGAATTAATTAAGATGATAATCATACCACAAATAACAATTCCCCAAAACGATGATTGTTTACAAATACTGATGAAATAAAACCACGTAAATTGTTTTAATTGATTCCATTTAGATAATAAACCATAACTTTTTTTAGCTTCAGGAATTATTACATCAATCACTTTATTAGTTCTTTTAGCTACTAGCTTTTGATTTTTCTTAGCTTTCTTTTCTTTAACAATATTAAAACTGAATTTTTTATAACCATAGATAAGTGCTAGAATCCCTAAAGAAATCCAAAACAGCTTATTATACATCACAATTCCAAAAAACGGAATGCCTTGTGTGCTTTTTTCTGCAATAGACCATGTTGAAGTAGCTAAACTAGTTGTTGTTAGCGAAAATGGATCTAAAATGGCTTGCCAAAAATCATTGGTAATGGCTTTGGTTAGCATAAATACAACAAACATAAAGATACCTTGTGTGTACACTACAACTAGGTTTCTAGTTAAAGCACCAGTTACAAAAAATAACGCGGCTCCAAAAAATAACGTTGGTAACGTGATCATAAAAAATGTTTTTACATATACCAATGCATTAAATGCTAATAAATCGTCTGGGTTATGCCAAGGCATCAATTCGCCCAACATCATACCAAATAAGATTCCTGTAAACGCAAAGAGTATCACTGTAAAGGATCCTAAAAACCGACCTAATAAATAATCTTTTTTACGGATTGGTGTAGAAAACATCAAAGATTCTATGTTGTACTCAAAATCTCTTAATACAGAAACGCCCATAATCATAGATGCCAAGATTATGAAGAAACCAGTAATTGCTCCCATTGTTTTTGCAATTATAAAAGGAGAATTTTTTTTAATGATTCCAAAATCAAAACCTTGAAAAACAAAATCTACTCCAACTAAAGAAAATAGAAAAAGAAATAGAAAAAACACATAAGTGTCTGGTCGTTTAATTCGATATTGTAATTCGAATTTAAAAATATTGTACCACATAATTAGTTAGATTTAGCGTTTGTATTATTAAATATTTCAGAGAAATACACGTCTTCTAATTCTGTATTAATCATCGTAAATCCGTCTCCTGGATTTACATCACTTAAAACATGTATGGTTGGTTTTCCTAAAAATAACTTCTCACTAATTACTTGGTAATTTTGTTTGTAACCATTTAACTCTTGCTTGTCAATCGTTTTTTTATAAACTTTCCCTTTCATGTTCTCAAGTATTTTTACAGGATTTCCTTTTAAGCATACTTGTCCTTGATTGATAATCGCCATGTTTGTGCAAAGCTCTTTTACATCATCAACAATGTGTGTAGATAAGATTACAACTGTATGTTCTCCTAATTCACTCAAAACATTGTAAAAACGATTTCGTTCTACAGGATCTAATCCTGCAGTTGGTTCATCAACAATTAATAACTTCGGGTTACTCAATAAAGCTTGTGCAATACCAAAACGTTGTTTCATTCCGCCAGAAAAACCTTTTAAATTTTGTTTTCTTACTTCGTATAAATTAGTTTTATGTAATAATGCTGTTACTAAATCTTTACGCTCACCTTTATGGTTAATTCCTTTTAATACTGCAAAATGATTAAGTAATACTTCAGCAGATATTTTTGGATACAAGCCAAACTGTTGTGGTAAATAACCCAAAACTTTTCGTAATTCGTTTTTTTGTTTTAAGACATTGATATCACCAAGAGTAATAGATCCAGAATCGGCTTCTTGCAATGTTGAAATAGTTCTCATTAAAGTAGATTTACCAGCTCCGTTTGGTCCTAATAAACCAAACATTCCAGTAGGAATTTCTAGAGAAATATCTTGCAATGCTTTAACACCATTAGAATAAGTTTTTGATAAATTGTCAATAATGAGTTCCATAATTGTTTGTTTTTAAATTAATTTCAAGCAAACTTATATGCTATTCCTATTTAGAAAAAAGAAATGGGATGTATCTCATTGTAAACGATTCACAAATATTAAAAAAGGGTATTAACGCACTTAATCCCTGTTAGTAATTGTTTTGTACCTTATAAATTATTGTTTGTCAACTAATTTGTTGAGAGAGATTTATTTATTTAATATTGACGGATGAAGTTGAAAATATCAGAAAATAGAAAGAGAATTATGAAGCGATTATTTAAAATAACGCTTGTTATTATAGGTTTAATCCTTATAATATTTAATGATACATTTGGCGATTTAGAAGGAGCTTCTGAGTTTATTGCTACGTATTTTGTTCTTTTATTTATCACCATTACACATTGGGTTTTTAAACAAATCAAATCAATTATTCGATTAAAGAATGAAAAAACTAAAACAGAATTACTCCATTTAAAAAGTCAAGTAAATCCACACTTCTTTTTCAATACACTTAATAATTTATATGGGTTGATGGAAAAAGACTCTAAGGAAAGACAAATGGTTTTAAAGCTTTCTGATATGATGCGTTATAGTATTTATGAAGGACAAAAAGATTGGGTAACGATCAATAATGAATTAGAGTATTTACAAAACTATATTGAGTTACAAGAAATTAGATATCATAAAAAATCTGATGTAAAATTTACGCATCAATTAGAGAACCCTGAAGCTAAAATTATGCCTTTGCTCTTTATAATTCTTTTAGAGAATGCATTTAAGCATGGTTTAGAGAATTTAGCAGAAAACGCTTATATTCACATGAACTTAACGGAAAGCAAACATGAAGTAAGTTTTGCAATTGAAAATAATTTCGAGACACAACAAAGTTCTAATAATGAAGGAATTGGTTTAATCAATTTAAAAAGGAGATTGGCATTGGTATACCCAAAAACACACACTATTTTCTTTAGCAAAGAAGCTAACGTTTATAAAGTAAAACTATCTTTAAAATTAAAATAATGAGATACTTAATTATAGATGATGAACATATAGCTCACAAAATTATAATGGAATATTGTGAAATGCTTCCTCAAATGAAGCTACAAAAAAACTGTTATAATGCTTTAGAAGCTCTTGAGTATATGAATGCGCATCCTGTAGATTTAATCTTTTTAGATTTAAACATGCCTAAATTAAAGGGTTTTGAATTTCTTAAAACACTTAAAAACCCTCCAAAAGTTATTGTAACTACCGCGTATAGTGAGTTTGCTCTTGAAGGTTTTGAATTGAGCGTTTTTGATTACTTATTAAAACCTTTTAGCTTTGAACGCTTTTTAAAAGCGGTAAATAAGGTAACAGAATCAATAAACACTGTAGAAAAACCTATTTTAAAAGAAAATAAGACTTCTGCAAAACGTATATTCCTTCGTCAAAATAAATCGTACTTACAAGTAGAAATCGATTCAATTTTATTTTTAGAAGCTGCAAGAAATAACACAAAAGTAGTCTCTAAAGCTGAAACGATTACGATACGAGAAAAAGTCTCTGATATTTTAGAATCTTTACCTTCTAATGATTTTATACAAGTGCACAAATCTTTTGCAGTTGCTAAAAAGTATATTAAAAAAATTGAAGGGAATCGAATTCATCTTGAAGATTACATCATTCCGA
The DNA here is from genome assembly GCA_964022045.1 of uncultured Polaribacter sp. Taxonomy (GTDB): domain Bacteria; phylum Bacteroidota; class Bacteroidia; order Flavobacteriales; family Flavobacteriaceae; genus Polaribacter. The sequence goes on from CAXICE010000026.1 coordinate 6,853, forward strand.
TTGGAAAACTATATAAAGCCAATCTCCAAAAGATCTTAAACTAAGCAACTAACTTTCAAGTATATTTATTTAACATAAAAAAACTCTCTTAAAAATTGTAAAAGTGTAATTCATCCATTCTAAATGCGTTTCAAAAGTTTAATTGATAAAACAATTAAGATCAATTGTACTCTTGTATCAAATTTAAAAGAACATGAATTTAATACAACGTAATATCAATTTATTAAGCTTTTGCTTAATACTATTAACAAACGCTACACAAGCACAACAAATCACAGGAGAAGTAATTGATTTAGAAAGAAACCCTTTAGAATTTGCAAGCATAATTATTAGAAATGCAAATACAAAACAACTAATTACTGGGGCAACTACTAATACTGATGGCTCTTTTGAAATCAATTTAAAAAAACCTCAAAAGGTTTTATTAACTATTAGTTTTATTGGCTATGTAAATTACAATAAAGAACTATCAGTTTCAAAATCTATCCACTTAGGGAGCTTAATACTGAAAGAAGATAGTACTATTTTAGAAAGTGTAGAAATTACAGCAACCAAACCTTTGTTAAGCAGAAAAGCGGACAAATTAGTGTTTAATGTACAAAATAGCTCATTAAGAATTAATAGTGACGGAATGGCTGTTTTAAGACAAACACCATTAATTTGGGTAGAAGAAAATAGCATTAGTATGCGTAATGAAGCTGTTTCGGTGTTTGTAAACGGAAATAAAATTAATTTATCTGGAGAACAATTGGCAAATTATGTTCGCGCAATAAAATCAGAAAACATAAAAAGTATAGAAATTACGACAAGTAAATCTGCTCAGTTAGATGCCAATAATAAAGGCGGTAGTATTAATATTGTATTGTTAAAAAAACGATTGGGCTTTAATGGAAGCGTACTTACTGCCTATAAATTTGCAGGAGAAGGCTATTATCAAACCTATGCCTCTACAAATTTTAACTATGGTGCAGAAACTTGGAACTTGTATGGAAACTATAACAATGTTAAATACACTGGCTTAAGACGTATCAATATCCTTTCTAACTTTAGTCAGCAACAAAGTCAAATTGAAACATTGAGTACAGAAAGTTACAACGATAAAAGGCATTATAGTCAATTGGGGTTTGTGAGTAGTTTGAGTGCAAATCATGAACTTGGAGTCGAAATATACAGTGCAGTTATAAATAGAAACTCCCCTATTCTTGCCAATTTAAGTTTTTATGAAAATGAGGTGCTAAAAGATAAAGGGCAAGTAATAACTAGTAATATTCCTAAAAGCAACTTGTTTACTTCTGTTTTAAATTATACTTGGAAAATTGACAACAATCAAACTTTAAAAGTTTTTGCAGATTATTTGAATCAAAATAACTCCGCTAAAAGAAGCACACAGTCTGTTTATTCAGTTGGGAGTTTTGAAGACACTTTTGAAAAGTATAAATCAACATCTACTGCAACTAGCTTCTCCTTACAAACAGATTATGTAGCTCAATTAACTAAAAAAACAAAAATTACTACTGGTTTTAAATATGGAGATACAGATAAAGGGAACAATCTACTAACAGAATATGAATTACAAAATGATTTTGTCATTGACCAAGATCGTACAACATCTTTAAACTATAAAGAACAAATCTCTGCTGGCTATATCTCACTAAGTACTGATTTTACTGATAAGGACTTTTTTAAATTTGGAATCCGTATAGAAAACACCAACTTAAAAAGGTTGAATAACTATACTGATGAAGCAGTGCAGCAAAACTATACCAATTGGTTTCCATCTGTGTTTTATTCAAGAAAATTGAGCAATGTACAAACTATATCAGCTAGTTACTCTAGAAGCTTACAGCGTCCTGATTTTCAATTGCTGAGTAACGAAATAGAAAAAATTAACGATTTCAATTTTATTATTGGAAACCCAGATTTAACTCCAGAATTTAAAAGTGCTTATGAAATAACCTATCAACATAAGAAAAATGTAGTTTCATTATTTTACAACAGAACTATAGATGATATCAACGCTTTGTATTCTGTTGAAGACAATATAGCCTATTTAAAAAATAAAAATATAGGAACACAGATAGAAGTTGGTTTGGAATATGGAAGTTCTAAAAAATTAACGAATTGGTGGAGTCTAAATTATTCTACCATCTTATACCATGCAAAGTTTTTAGATGAGAACAAGCAGTCAAATTTTGCACAGACAAGCTTTTATACCAATCTTTCTAATAATTTTACCATTAACAAAACTACACATTTAGATATCATTGGAAGATATGTCTCTCCTACTACATCTCCTTTTAATGAAAATGAAGCCTATCACACTATTATTGCTGTATTTAAAAAATCCTTTTTAAAAAAGAAAGTACAGTTTAGAATCACCTTTGATGATGTTTTTAATACCTTAAAATATAATAGCTTTAATTCATTTGAAAGCTATACAACACAAAAAAGAGACAAACCTATGACACAAAAAGTGTATGTTGGATTGACCTATAATTTTGCTTCAAAAATCAAAGCAGCAAGCAAAAGAAATCGTTCTAAAAATGACGCCAGAAGAAGGCTGTAATATTTTGTAGCTTTGTAAAAACCGAATCCAACTAAAACAAAAGAATTGAAAAGAATCTTATTCTTAATTGCTTTTATCTGCTGTGTACTAAACAATAATGCACAGCAGAATATAATTGAGTATTCTGGCTCTGAAATAGATTTTGGACGTTTAAAATCAGCAACACTTTACAAAGGGGTTGATAATCAATTAATTGACAATAACCTTAATATTATTGAAATACATGCTGCTGCGAGTACAGCACATAATGTTTGGACACTTGCGTATCAATTTGAATTAAAAGATTCTATACTTCAAGCAGAAGATATTTGGTTTCAACTTAGAGGTAATGTTAATGCAGCAGAAGTCTATTTTAATGGACAATTATTATTGAAAAACGGGCATATTGGATCGTCAAAAAGTACAGAGAGAAATGGGCTGAATTTAATTAGAAAACACATTCCTAGAAAATTGTTAGTTGTAGGTACAAATCAATTAAAGGTTAAGTTTTCTAATTATAAAAATATAGAGGGTGCCATTTTTAGAGATATTTCTATAGGTTCTTTAACAACGTTTATAGAGCAATCAAATGTGTTATTTACAGCATCCTTACTGTTTTCAGGAATCTTTTTATTTGCTATTTTGATTAACATTGCTCTATACTTTTCTCTCAACAGAAAAATAATACTGTTGCTTTTAGCTTTTTTATTCTTTGTCAATTTTGTATTAAGTATCTACGAAACCTTATATTGGAATGGGTTGCTAGAAAGTATTTCATTTATACATAGTAATGGTTTTAAAAGCTTATTAGAATATACTAGCTACTTTATCTTGTTATTTATAGTGTATTTAGAATTTGATTTTAAAAGAACAAAACTCTATATAGCAATCGCAGTTTTTGGATTGATCATCTTTATAGGAAACTGGGTTTCTTTGCCTATGGCGATAACTTTAAGTTTACTCCCGTTTCTATTTAGTTGTTTACCATCTAAAAATACAGATGCAAGTAAAAATCTCATTCGGTTTTCTTTATTTTTAATTGTTGCTTTTACTTTTTTAGATGATTACGATTTAATTGAAGGGTTTGATTTTGTATATCAAAATTACATCATTACTTCAATAGTTTTTAAGATTGATGTGTTAGGAATGGTCTTATTTGCAGTGATTATGATTTATACATCTGCCAAAGGCATCTTTTTAAAAACACAAAAACTAAATACCGCAAAATTACAGTTAGAACAATTAGAATATCAGTTTTTACAAAAACATATTCAGCCACATTTTTTAATGAATTCGCTTATGTCTTTACAACAATTAGTTACAACAGACACTGAGAATGCTAGTAAAATGATTGAAGCTTTGTCTGAGGAGTTTCACTTATTAACAACGATGACCAAAAAGAAATTGGTTCCCATTACTGATGAAATAAACATGTGTAAAACACATTTACATATTATGAGTATTCAACAAAGAGCTAACTATGAATTAAAAGTTAACGGCATTGTTGGAGACGAAACTATTCCGCCAGCAGTAATTCATACTTTGGTAGAAAACGGAATTACACATGGGTATTCTGGAAATGAGAATGCTAATTTTGAATTAACAAAAACTACCATAGCAACGGTAATTCAGTACCGTTTATTTAATGATAGCAAAAAGCAATCTGTAATAAACAAAACAACAGGTAGCGGATTAAAATACATTGAAGCTCGTTTAGAGGAGTGTTATCCAAAAAAATGGAAATTAACTTCTAACGCAGTAAAAAATGGCTGGGAAGCGATTATACAAATAGATTTACAACAATGAACATCTTAATTTTAGAAGATATTACATTAATAGCAGAACGCATTGCAGATTTAACAACTAAGTATATTAAAGATGCAAAAATCACCATTTCTCATAACTTAGATGATGCAAAAATACACATTCAAGAAAAAGCATTCGATTTGTTATTTTTAGATTTAAATTTGAATGGGAAAGATGGCTTTGAGTTATTGCAAACTGCTGTTGCTAGTTCTTTTCAAACCATTATTATTACCGCAAATAGAGATCAAGCTGTAAAAGCATTTGATCATGGTGTTTTTGATTTTATTAGTAAGCCCATTTTAGAAACACGTTTTAAAACAGCTATTGATCGTCTTCAAAATAATAAGGCATCTTATAAAGAACAATTAAAATACCTTGCAGTTAAGACCAAAGGTAGTATTCAATTAATTCCAATAGAAAATGTTGTTTATATTAAAGCAGCTGGTAATTACTCTGAAGTTTACACCAAGGACTCTCATTGTTATTTACATGATAAAAATTTAGAAAAATTATTAAACCTTTTACCAAAACGATTTGGTAGAATTCATAGATCTTATGCTGTTGATATTAATCAAATTGATAAAATTGTAAAACATGGTGGAGGAAAATACTCTCTTCAATTACAGCATGATTTAGAAACACCACTTAGCAGAGAATCATATAAAAAAATGAATATATAATTAACAATAAAGCTTAGCATTCATTTTGCTATTGTGGTCTAAGATTTTCAATAATTTTAGCATCTACCCAAAATATATCTACATTTTCAAATTTATCAGAACCTACGTTTCTACTAAAGAAAAGGTATTTGCCGTCTGGAGTAACACTTGCAGAAGCTTCCCATGCATCTGTATTTATTTTATCACCTAAGTTGATACCATTTCCCCAAGTTCCATCTTTTTGTTTAAAGCTGATATAAATATCAGATTCTCCAAAACCAGCTTCTCTTTCAGCATCAAATAACAAATAAGATTCATCTGGCGCTATAAAAGGATGACTTAAAAAAGTACCCGTATTTATAGATTTAGGTAAGGCTTTCGGTTCTTCATATTTTCCATTGATTAAACGTGAATAACGAATTGGAAATGTTAAATCTCCTTTTTTATAGGTGTCAAAATAATAGGTGCCATTTGCAGCTTCTGAAAGACGCATAATAAACATAGAGTCGTTACTTACAAATGGATGTTTAAGGCTTTGTATTTTAGACCAGCCTGTTGCTGTTTTTTTCAAATAACGAGTTCCTAAATGCATGGTGTTGCCATCTGGAGAAATTACTGGTCTTCCAATCCACGGAGATGCAAGAACAGATTTTTCCCATTTCTGATTAGTCTCATTGTATTTGTATTCATAGAAAGTTGATTTTACATTCTCTTCACCTCTTCTTATAAAATAAAATGCTTTCATATCTTTTGCGAAGGCACCATCGTATTCATATATTTCTGTAGAAACGATTCCTGGCGCAAAAGGAATTGGTGTTAAACCGGGTGTTTTTTGTCCTAAATATGGGTTTTTTATGGTTGGTCTGTCATAACTTTTCTCTTGTTGTTTTTTTGTGTTGCAAGATTGTATGAAAAGAATTGTTGCCAATAATAATACGGTTTGTATTTTATTCATAATTATGAAGTTTTTATTTATTTAACGAATGCAGGTATAATTGTTTTTGAAATCTGTGTCATAATAGTATCTTCTATATCATGCCCTGTAATTACAAGAACCAATTCTAGCTCTTTCACAATAATAATACGATTTCCGCCTGCACCCCAAGCGATTTTAATAGCATAATTCTTCTCTCCTATCATCAGGTTTGTTTGATACCATAAATAGCCATATGATAAGGTTTTTGGTTGCCAATCTTCAGTAGGTTTTGTAATTGAACTAGTAGCTTTTGCTAAATATTCAGTAGAAAGTAATTGTTTGTCATTCCATTTTCCATTATTTAAAACTAATGAACCTAACTTTAACATATCACGAGATGTAATATTCATTCCTGAGTCTCCATTTGGCAAACCACTAAGATCTTTTTTCCATATATAATTATGGATACCAAGTTTGTCTAGAATTTCTTTTTTGATAAAAGCTTCAGCAGATTCTGGTACAATTGCATCTAACACTTGCATTGCCATAATTGGGTCAGTACCTTGATACAAATAAGTTTGAGTGTCAGCTGTTATAGGCTTGCTTAATGAAAGAAAGGCTTGAATTTGATCTATGCCATTATATTGTTTGGGATTCTTTCTAAATTTGGTTAATTGTTCTTCTGTAAAACGCAATCCAGATCTCATTGTTAAAGCTTGATGAAGAGTTATTTTTTCTACACCTTTAACAAATTTTGTAGGATCTAGTTTTGGAAGAAAACTCACCAATGGTTTTTGTAAATCAGCCATGGTTAAATATCCTAATTGAATAGCACGTGCAATTGCTAAACTAGTGTATGCTTTTGTTGCGGAAGCTTGAAAATGTGGTAGATTGATTCTACCTCTTTTATAATAAGATTCAAGCAAAAATTTACCCTTATGACTTATTAGAAAGCTGTCATATTTACCATGTTTACTTTCTGCTATTTCTTGTGCAAATTTGATAATTGCCTCTTTATTTTCG